>CAYNOM010000226.1:0-8720 GCA_964398415.1 uncultured Polyangiales bacterium
ACACCAAGGCCCTCTCGGTCGCGCCGCCGAAGCGCAAGAAGAAGAAAAGGAAGGGCCTGGCCGCGCTCGGCCTGCCCTTGCAGCTGGCGCTGGCCGTGCTGGTGGCCGTCGGTACCTTCGCGCTGGTGAAGATGCTGCTCGGGTCCTGAGGACCCGCCCGTCAGCGTGGGGCGTCCGGCTTGCCTGGCGCCCCGTCGCCTGCTCCACTCGGGCCATGTGCGACAACGAGCACCTTGGAGTACCCCGTGGAGCCGGCTGAGCTCACGCGGCTCACCACCGAGGCCCTCTACCTGGCGCTGATCCTCTCGGGCCCGGCGCTGCTCACGAGCTTGGTAGTGGGGCTCTCGCTGGGCCTCGTGCAGGCCGTCACGCAGGTCCAAGAGCAGACCCTCGCCTTCGTGCCCAAGCTCATCGCCGTGGGGCTCGTGTTGGCCATCTTCGGAGGCGCGCTGGCGGCCGAGCTCGCGCGCTTCAGCCAGGCGCTCTTCGAGGGCCTGCCCGAGCTCTTCGGCCATGCCGCGCGCTTTCTCCATGCCCACGAAGCGCAGGCGCCGCTCATCGCCCGCTCTCAGAATCCAGAGCAGGGGAAACACGGGCACCGGCTGCCCGTCGACCTGCTTCACGCGCACAGGCGCGCCGTCCCACAGGATCACGTCGCCGTAGTCGATGCTGGCTCTGCGCACCGTCGGGCTCTCGACGACGCCATGACAGGGTGACAAGGGCGAGACCCACACGAGCTCGAAGCTGACGGCCTTCTGCGGGAGCGGGTCGTTTTGGCCCGTCTCCTCGCCGAGCGTCGCCACCCGCACCTGCAAGGGGGGCATCCCGGGCACGAAGGGCATCCCCCCCGCGGACAGCTCCCCACGGATGCCCACCTGCTCCCAGGCCTCGAGTGCGAGCTTGCCCTCGCCCAGCGCCGTCGCGCACAGGGCCAGGTTCCACAGCACGGGCTTCAGCGGCCCAAGACGCTTGAGGGCCGCCTGGTTGGCCGCGAGCGCCTCGCGAAAACGGCCGCGCCACTTGTGCAGAAGGCCCAGCTGAAACCACCAGAAGCCGCGCGAATCGTCGATGGCGAGCGCGAGCTTGTAGGCGTTGAGCGCCTCGTCGTCGTAGTCGGGGCCCATCATGCGCAGGCCGTCGGCCATGTTGATCTGCAGATACCCGCCGATCTCGGGGTCGCGACGCGCCTCCGCAGGCAGCGACTCGAAACAGCGCTGGGCCACGCCCGCGGCCAGGTGCGCCGGGCCTTGCTCGAAGGGCGGCTCGTCCGGCGGCCTCCGCTCGGCCACGCGCAACAGGGCCGCCGTGAGCGGGATGATCACCTCGGGCACCGTCTCGAAGCCAGCGACGATGCGCTCGGCGGGCTCGAGGGACTCGAGCTGCTCCGGGTGTCGACTCAAGAGCTCGGCGAACCCGAGCGCAAGCTCGCGATCCGTGCCGAGAGCTGCCCCGACCTGGGTCAAACGCGAAAAAGCCCCGGCCGCGTCCCCGGCTTGGGCCTGTTCGAGGGCTGCACGCAAAAACTCTGCACCGCTCATGGCGGGGCGTTCTAGCGGAGAGCCCGCACGGTCGCTACCACTCGCGCACGAGGCCGAGTCGGAGTCGGGGGCCCGTCCAACCCCTTGACACGCTGCGAAGGAACGGGCTGCCATCGAACATGAAGGGGCTACGAAGGGCGCCGAACTGCGCCTGCGAGGGACGAGAAGGTCCCGACGCATGCCGCATTGCGACCTAGAAACACTCGGAGGGGATCCCCATGCGTGGCAAGTGGACAGTTCGTGCCGTGAGCTTGGCTTGCGCGGCCGCTTGCCTCTGCTGTGGAGGGGACGCCGGATCGATGGTCGGCGAGTCGACTTCGGGAGGCGGCCCCTCCGGCCGCGGCGACTCTTCGACAGGCGAACAACCGTCTGGGACGACGGGAGGCACGCCCGAGTCGGCGAGGGATGCGGCCACAGACGACCCCAGCGACCCTGGCGAGCCTACGCCCGCGGCGCGGTCCTGGCGCGTGCTCCCGAGCTCGCCGGCCGGCAAGTACTGGAACCACGACGACGTGTTCTTCGTGGATGAGAACACCGGCTGGGTCTGCGACATCTCCGGAACGATCTGGCGAACCACCGATGGTGGAGACAGCTGGGACAAGCAGATCGACCAGGAAGGCACGTCGTTCAGGACGCTCGCGTTCCTGGACGCGAACAGGGGCTTCGTAGGCACGCTCGGACCCGGAGGATGGGTCGACGAAACACAGGACGACACGCTGATGTACGGCACGTCGGATGGCGGCGAGCATTGGACGAAAGTGACCAACATCCAGGGAGCCGAGGCGCTGCGTGGCATCTGCGGCATGGTCACCATCGACGACAAGACGATCTACGGCGTGGGTCGCTACGACGGGCCCGCAGGCTTCATCAAGACCACGGACGGGGGCGCAACCTGGATCGCCAAGAAGGTCAAGGAGGCGGATGGCTTGGTAGACCTCCACTTCTTCGACGCGCAGACCGGCGTCGTGGGCGGACGTCGCGGTGGCGGCTCCATCATCCTGCGCACGACTGACGGCGGCGAGACTTTCAAGACCGTGGCGACCTCGTCGTCGGATCACATCTGGAAGATCTTCTTTCTCGACGACAAGCGTGGCTACGCCATGATCTCCAACTACTCCCTCAATGCCACTCGGTTTTACTTGATGACCGAGGACGGCGGGCTGTCCTGGAGCGAGGTCCACTACTCGCCTCGCGTGAACGACTACGAGGGCCTGGGCATCGGGTTCGTGAACGCAGAGCTCGGCTGGGCAGCGGGCGGGCCCGTGACCTACGAGACCCGCGATGGTGGCAAGACGTTTGCGCCGGTCAACCTGGATCCTGAGGGAGGCGACACCATCAACCGCTTTTTTCGGGTCGGCGGCACCATGTATGCGGTCGGCGCGCGCGTGTACAAGTACGACGCGGCCAACGCCGGCTCTGGCACGACCAAGTCCCTGGGTGCCACGTCGGACGCGAGGCTCCAGATCGCGCCCGAGTTGCGTGATGCGTCGGGGATCCTTTCCTATACGGTCGGTGAACCAGGCCCCGTCTCGATCGGCGTGGTGTCGATCGGCGGACGGCTGATCGAGTCGCTGGTGGCGGCGACGATGCCGGCCGGCAGCTACCTACTCGACTACCGCCCTGATTACAGCCAGAAGTTCGTGCGCATTACCATGCTCGCTGGCGATCAGCGCAAGAGCGTGAGCGTCGTGCGCGAAGGTGGCGGCGAATACCCGAAGTTCGAAGACGAGCTCGCGTCGAAGGCTCCCGCTGGCAACCGATG
The DNA here is from genome assembly GCA_964398415.1 of uncultured Polyangiales bacterium. Lineage (GTDB taxonomy): Bacteria > Myxococcota_A > Polyangia > Polyangiales > DASUME01 > DASUME01. The sequence goes on from CAYNOM010000226.1 coordinate 3,301, forward strand.
AGCAGCGAGGAGAAGGAAGCCCCAAGGGCGCGTCGACGAGGGGGTTGCGCTTGGCCGACCGCCCTCCTCTTCTCAGGTCTGAGCCTTGCCTGCCAGGGGCGGGTCGCCGTGTCCGACGCATCGCCCGGCGAAGAAGCGGGCCGCGTACGAGCCGAGGACGCCGGCTACCCCACGCTCGGCGAAGATGCCGCCGTGTCTGCCTGCGCGCTGATCTGCGAAAATGGCGGCACCTGCTCTGTGGAAGACGGGAAACCTGTTTGCGCCTGCCCGATCCAGTTCGAGGGCGACACGTGCAACACGGCGCGACCCGTAGGGCTAGAGGCCCGTCCCGAAAACACGACCTGCGTGGCCCCGGCCGGCCCCGACGTCCCGACCATGCCACCGCTTCTGTCGCAGACCGGATGCTTCGACGCGCTCGGCAACCCGGCCGTCGGTCTCATCCCTTACTGGGTTCGTGCGCCCCTGTGGTCCGACGGCGCCGACAAGCGCCGGTTCTTGGCGCTTCCCGCGGGCAAAAGCGCGACGCTGGACGCTGGCGGCGACTTTCTGCTGCCCGTCGGCACAGTGCTCGTCAAGGAGTTTTGGTTCGAGGCGGTGCGCATCGAAACACGGCTCTTCGTCCACTACGCAGACGGCTATTGGGCGGGCTACTCGTACGCGTGGGTCGATGACGACGGAGCGCCGCTCGCGGATGCGCGGCTCTTGCCCGACTCCGAGCAGCCAACCACGCGCGACGTCTCTGATGCCGACCGCACCTGGACCTACCCGACCCGCTCGCAATGCCTGGGTTGCCACAGCGAAGCGGCGAATCGATCGCTCGGCGTGCACGTGGGGCAGCTCAACTTCGACGTCACGTACCCCAGCGGCGCGAGCGCAAACCAGCTCTACACGCTGTGGTCACTGGGCCTCGTCGCAGGCGACATCGCCCAGTTTGGGGCGCGCGCATTCCCCGCGTACAACGACGCCTCGGTGCCGTTGGAAAACCGGGTGTGGTCTTACTTGAGCTCCAACTGCTCCGGATGCCACTTTCGGGTGGGAGGTCGCGGTGCACTGGGTCGCTCGCAGATGCCAGACGTTCGCTACGATCTGATGGCCGACCCACTCGACACGGGCGGACTCGCGCGCAGGCTCTGCGGTCTTACTTCGACGGCGGGCGACATCGGGCTGGGCCCGGATGCGCCTCTCGTCGAGCCCGGCAACCCCGGCGATTGGTCGGACCTGGGCGCGGGAGGCTCGGTGCTCTATCTGCGCCTGGCCGCACGTGAAGACGTTCTCGGCAGCACGGGAGCCATGCCTCCGTTGGGCACGGCGGTCGCAGACCGCGAGGGCGCGCTGTCCCTGGTCTCCGCGTGGATCCAGCAGTTGCGCTGCCCGTGACAGCCGCGTGCGGCAGAGCCCCGCGGAGCGCGCCCGACCCGACAAACTCCGATCGAGGCTGGCCCCTCGCCGACGACCTTGCATCCACCCGCACTCATTACGTAACCTACATCAGAGATTTCGTGACTGACGAGCAGCGGCCAGCTTCACTCCTCGTGCGCAAGGGCGCAGGCCTCTCCGATGTGGGGCGCCGGCGGGTATCCAACGAGGACAGTTACTTCTTCGACGACGGCATCGGCCTGTACGTCGTCGCAGACGGCATGGGAGGACACGCAGCTGGCGAAATTGCGAGCCAGGAGGCGGTCGACACCGTCCGCGGCATGGTTCGCCAAGGCATGGGCCTCTTGCACAGCGTCGAGCACGGCGATCATTCGCCGGAGGCCCTGTGGCGCATGGGGCGGCTGCTCGAGAGCGCCGTGCAGGCCGCCACCTACATGGTGTTCGGCATCGCCCAGGCCGAGCCCGAGCAGGCGGGCATGGGCACGACCCTGTCTGCGCTCCTTCTGTGCGGCAGCTACGGGGTCACGGCCCAGGTCGGCGACAGCCGCATCTACATGGTGCGCGACGGGCAGGTGGCCCAGCTCACCGAAGACCACACCCTCATCGCTTGGCAGCTCAAGCAGGGCATCATCTCGGAGTCGGAGGCGGCGCTCTCGCCCCACAAGAACGTGATCACACGGGCCGTGGGCAGCCGCGAGTACGTGCAGGTCGACACCCACTTCTTCCAGATCGAGCCCGGTGACGCCTTCATGCTGTGCTCCGATGGGCTTCACGGCTATCTGCGCGATGAAGAGATCGCGGACGTCATCGCACGGGGTCCCGAGACGGCCGTGCGCGACTTCATCGACACCGCCAACGCGCGGGGCGGACGCGACAACATCACGACCATCGTGGTGACGCTGAGTGCTCCCGACCCCGAGCAGACCCTCGTCTTCCGCCGCAGCTCGCTGCCGCCCAGCGGCGACGTGGGCTAAACCACTTTCGCGGTGACGTGAGGGGGCACTGCACCCTCCGAGACAACTTTTCGATGAAGGATGACCGCCGCCACGGTCATACACGGGAATGAAGCGCATCATTCCCATCCTCTCGCTCGCCCTGCTGGCAGGATCCGCCTCCTGCGCGGCACCTTCCGACAGCTACGAAGAGAGCGGCTTCGACGCTCCCGACGCGGGTCTCGAAGACAAGTCTAGCCCCTCCGTCCGGTACGAGGCCGAACAGTTCAGCTCCCAGAGCGGCTGCGCCGTGGCCCGCAACAATGCGGGCTTCACCGGAACAGGCTTCATGGACTTCGGCGGGAACGGCACATGGATGGAGTGGAACGCCATTCGCGCGAACGTCGCGGGGGAGCACGAGCTCAACCTTCGCTACGCCAATGGCTCGTCATCCAACCGTCCGGCGAAGATTCTCGTCAACGGTCGCGAGGTCTCGACGCTGAGCTTTGCCGCCACCGGCCGCTGGACGACCTGGCAGAATCTCACCCTCAAGACCTCCCTGCGCGCGGGGAACAACACGGTACGCGTGCTCGCGAGCACCAGCGCCGGTGGCCCCAACGTGGACCACATGCTGGTGACGAGCCTCGCGCCCGTGAGCGCTGGCCCCGTCATCACGGCGAGCCGCGAGAACGCGTCGCGCGGCGAAGGTGCAGCCCAGGCCTTCGACGGGCGCAACGACACCAAGTGGCTCGCGTCCAGCAAGACCGCTTGGCTGCAAATCGACTTCATCACGCCCCGACCCGTCGGTCACTACTCGATCACCTCCGCCAACGACGTCCCAGCCCGAGATCCCCGAGATTTTCGCCTGCTGGGATCCAACGACGGATCGAGCTGGACGACGCTCGACACTCGCAGCGGGGTGAGCTTCAGCGCGCGCTTTCAGACGAAGACGTTCAACGCAACGGCTCCCGGCACCTACCGCTTCTATCGCCTGGACATCCAGTCGAATGCGAGCCCCACCTCGACGAACACCCTCCAACTCGCCGAGCTGAGGCTGCTCGCGGGCAGCGGTGTCGAAGACGGCGGTGGCAGCTCCGGCGGCGGTGGTACCGGCGGTGGCAGCTCCGGGGGCGGCAGCTCCGGTGGCGATGAGGACGCAGACCTCGCTCTGGATCGCGCAAGCGCCACGCGACTCCGCATCGGCTCGTGGAACGCCTTCCGTGGCTCGATATTCCCGAAGACCGACTCCGTCTGGCGCGCCATCAACAATTCGGGCAGCTACCATGTCAGTCGTACCGAAGGCGCAGCACGCGTCTTGCGCGCCGTCGATGCTGACATCTGGCTGCTGCAGGAGACCGTGTACACCTCATCGGGGCTGCCTTCGGGCGTGACCAAGTCCGACATCGACCGCGCCATCGCCAACTACATGCGCAGCGTGACCGGCGACGCTTGGCAAGTGGACTGCAACACGCGCGGGCTCTGCGCGCTGTTCCGCGGCAACATCACGGTCGACGGCTCATGGGCGAAGGGCACACGCGTGCAGGCGCACCGCGTCATCCTGCGCGATCATGGCAACCAGAAGCTCTTGCTCATCAACGTTCACTACATGAACACCGGCCACGCCACCGACACGAAGAGCCTCGTCGACCAGCTCGGCAGCAGCGCCGCAGCGACGTTCGTCGCCGGCGACTTCAACGACGGCCCGGGAGGCGCGCGCTACAACACGCTCGCTGGCATCTCCGGAATGAGCGCCCTGAGCATGCCCCATTGGTTCGATGCCAAGGCGACCCACATCGCGAGCTCGGTCACCCGGCCGCGCACCAACACGAAGGGCTACGTGCGCTTCGGCGGTGGCAAGGTCACTGGCCTCAGCGGTGGCCACATCGATCACTTCTTCTTCAAGTCGAGCACGTGGCGCGCAGGCAATCGGTTCGTCCTCAACACTACGCTGCTGTCGCCCGCGACCCTCCGCTACTACGACATGGAGCCCCTCGACATCGCCCTCGTGCCCAATCGCTACGAGACGTACTTCAGGGACTTCTTGAACAACGGTGTCATCTACGAGGTCCCCGACTCGGTCTACGACGGCCCGGAGGGTCACTTCAAGGGTCAAGGGAACACGCGCGGCATGGACCACGACCATCTGCCGATGATCGTCGACTTCGCCTGGTAGTCGCGCGGCGCTCGTATTCGTGGGGCGCGCGCGCCGCTCTCTGCACGCAAAAAGGCCAGCTTCCCGCGGGAAACCGGCCTTCATGCGTGCGTGAACGGCGCCGCGCTCAGCGGCGCTGGGCTCACTTTTCCTTCGTGGCGATGGTGCCGAGCTTGTCCTTGAGCAGATCGCCCAAGGTTGCGCCCGGACGGCCACTCGGGCCCGAGGTCTTCGACTGCTCCTGACGCTGCTCGGCCACGTACTTCATGGCCTCGACCGTCTCCTCGCGGAGGGCGGCGCTCTTCAGCGACAGGGCGATGCGGCGCTCGTCGGAGTCGATCGCGATGATCTCCGCCTTGACGATGTCGCCTTCCTTCACGACCTTGGTCGGGTCGTCCACCGGGCTGTCGGACAGCTCGGAGATGTGGATCAGACCCTCGACGCCACGCTCGAGCTCGACGAACACGCCGAAGTCGGCGATCGAGATCACGCGAACCTCGAGCACGGTGCCCGTGGGGTACTGGTCGGGGATGCGCGTCCACGGATCTTCGTAGAGCTGCTTGATGCCGAGCGAGACCTTCTTCTCGTCGTGGTTGACCGAGAGGATGATGGCCTCGACCTCGTCGCCCTTGCGGTAGACGTCGGCCGGGTTGTTGATGCGCTGGGTCCAGCTGAGATCGGACTTGTGCACCATGCCGTCGACGCCGTCTTCGATGCCGATGAAGACGCCGTAGTCGGTCACGCTGCGCACCTTGCCGCGTTTGCCGACCTTGTCCAAGATCACAGGCCTGTTCTGGCGCATCTGGAGGTGGTCGAAGCGCAGCTCAGCCGCCTCGCGCCGGCGCAGCCCGGCCAGCAGCAGCACCGCCAATATGGCACGGTCGCGCAGGCCCTTGAGGGTCGTGGCGTCGGGCGCGTTGAGCAGGGCCTGGGCCTGGTCGCGCTTCAGCCAGTTGCCC
>CAYNOM010000227.1:0-8702 GCA_964398415.1 uncultured Polyangiales bacterium
GTCCTGGGTGTGATGTCTGAAGCGCCAAATGTCTACGTAGGCACCGCGCGCGGCGAAGTAATGCAGCGCCAGGTAGCGCGGCCACCAATGCGAGGAGTGAAGCTTCTCGCCCAGCAACATGGAGATGGCCATCTCGGGCGCGAAGGTGTTGATCTGCTGGCTGTAGGCGGACATCTCGGCCTTGCTGTAGCGCATGGCCCATTGGCGCGGCAGCGCGCGGAAGAACGTAGGCAGTACCTTCGGTCCGCCGATGCGCAAGACCAGCACGCCCGCGCGCTGGCGCAGCCCTTCGTGGCTGCGGTCGGACAGAAGGGAGAGCAGGGCGGGTAGCGCCTCGGCCGAGCCCGTCTCGCCCGCGCGCTCCACGGCGAGCTCACGCAACGAAGCGTCTTCCGCATCGTCGAGGGCGAGTGCGAGCAGTGCAGACAGCTCGAGCTCGGTTGCTTTGCCTGCGAGCAGCGTCAGGGCCTGCGTGCGTGAGGCGAGATCGATCGCACGATCGCGCGCCATGGCGACGAGCCGTGTTCGCACGTGGGCCTGATCGGCGAACAGGCCGAGCGCTGGCAGGATGTGCTCTGACAGCGCCACTCGTCGCTGGCTCTCGACCTGGGCTTGCGTCAGCTCTGGCGACAGGGACGGGCCCCGCGTGGCGTCGAGCTCTCGCGCGATCTGCCGTGCGATCAGGGCAGCGTGCTCGGGCGCGCGATGGCGGAGCTCGAGTCCTACGAGACGCTCGGCCGCCTGTTTGCGCGTCTTCTGCTGTGCATGTCGATCGACGAGGCGTGCGACGCGCGAAACGCTTGCGGGGAGCTGCTCTTCGGCGAAGCCCGAAAGCAGCGAATCGGCGGCAACGGGCCCAAGGGCTTGTGCGAGTTGCTCGAGGGCGTAGGCACCCGCGTCGGCGCGACGCGGCAGATCCTCGAGCACCCAGGCAAGCAGGTTTCGACCGAGCTCGGCGCGCGCCTCGTCTGGCACGAGCGGCAGAAGCTCGAAGGCGGCGTCCTTCGCACGCACGGCGTGGGTCGGTGGTGCCTCGTGGGCGCCTGCCCGCATCGAGCGCGCCAGGTCTTCGAGCAGCGGCTCGGTGAGCTCGGCGCGGTCGACGTCCGACAGCGAGCGTAGCTCGGAGAGCATGGCAGCGATGCCCCCCGAGTCGCCCCGCGGCAACGTGAGCAGCGACAGGGCCGCGTGGGCACGCAGCTCGGCTGGGCGCGTAGGATCGTGCAATACCGCACGAATCTTCGCCGGGCCGCTCGCCGTGTCGCGAAACGCATCGAGATCCTGCTCGCTGAGGGCACAGGCCGGGAGCAGGCTCAGGGGTAGCGCCGCGGCGAGCAGCGCATGTCGAGCCTTGCGCATCGGGCGGGTCTAGCAGCCTTGGGCAGATCCACCAGCCCCGCGCGGCCTACTTCTTCGAGCTACCGCCCGCCACCGCTGGGCCGGGCTTGGCTGCCTGGACGGCGGCGTTCTGCGGGCTCTTCGCCGTGGCCGCCGGCTTGTCGCCAGCGCCAGGCTTTGCCGCATCGTCCGCCTTCGCACCGGGGCCGAACTTTTCCTTGGCCGCTGGCGCGCCCTTGGCCGGCTCGCCCTTGGCTGGCGCAGCCGTCGTCGAGTGCGCCTGCGCTTCCTTGAGCTTGGCGCGCACCTCTTCGACATCCTGGGCCGCGCTGGCAGCGTCCTCCTTCAGCTTGGCGACTTCCTTTTCAGCGCGCTCAGGGCGCATGGAAGCGCCCGCCGAGCCCTCTGCAGCGCGCGCCTTGCTGGCTTCCTTCTGAGCGAGCAGGGCTGCCTTCTGGGCTTCGCTGGCTGCGGTCTGTGCGGTGTCGAGGGCGGTCGCGAGTGGAGCGTGATCGGTGCTTGCCGCGTCCGCCGCCGCCTTCGCGTCGGTCGCCGTCTTCTCGGCCGCCGCAAAGGCTGCCTGGGCCCGCTCGAGAGCCGCCCTGGCCCGCGTGAGACCGGCTTCGGCGGTCGCCGCAGCCCGTTCGGTCGCAGTCTTACTCCTGAGCGCCGAGCGCCCCCGCGTCGCGAGGTCTTTGGCAGCTTGCTTCGCCTCCGCCGCAGCCTGCCTCGCCTCCGTGGCGGCCTGGGTCGCCTCGCTCGTCGCGGTCTTCGCGGCCTCCGTCTTGGCCAGCGTGCTCTCGATGGCGCTCGTGAGCTCGGGCGTCTTCTCGATCACCGACACCAGCTGGGTTTCGGCTTCCGCGAGCTGTTCGGTCTGCTTCGGGGCCTGACCGTCCTTGAGATTACGATTGGCGTTCACGAAGCCCTTGTGACCCGCTCGTCCATCTCGCAAGGCCTTACCAACTTCGCGGCGAGTTACCCCAACCTTGGTCGCGAGCTCTTTGAGCTCGCCGGCTGCCGCTTCGACGGCCTCGCGTCGCTCGCTGGCCGTCTTCAGCGCCGCCTGAGCCCGCGCATTGGCGTCGGCTGCGGTCTGTGCCAGCTCGCTCTCGCTGGGAGCCTCTGCGGCGTCCTTCGTCTCGGCGGTGGCCTTCGTCTTGGTCGCCGCTTGCGCGGCCTCTGGCGCGGGGGCTGCCTTACGGGTTGCGACGTCCCCCTTGGGCTTCGCCTGCGCTGCGGGCGCTTGCGCTGCGGGCGCTGGCGCCGCGCGCTTCTCCGCGCCTTGCCCCGGTGTCGTCTGGGCGTGCGCAACGCCACCAAGGGCGAGAAGCACTGCAGCCAGGGCAGCCGAGCCCATCCCGATTCGTCGCATGTCGTTCCTCCTGCATGCTCGCAGAGCATTTCACTTTGGGACCTTGGTTATCCCAGTCCTGGCGTCGAAAGCCAACGCAACCCAGATTGCGGTCCCTTCGTTTTCATCGAGATCGGCTGCGCTGGATCTCCCACCCCGTAGGCGCCTGCCCATACACTGCCACCCATCGTCCGCTCCGTCATCGATGTGCTTGGTGTTCCAGGTTGAATCGAGGGCGAGCGAGCGAGGTGTCGATCAGCTCTCGCACCTTGCGGAGCATGCTATCCGACCCATAGGGCTTCTGAATCAGGCTCACGGTGGGCCTGGCGAGGAACTCCTCCGAGAGGGCCCCGGCATCGTAGCCCGTCGTGAATAGAAACGGCGGTGGCGTCCCGTCCTTCGCAATCGCTTCGTACAGCTCGAGGCCACCCATCCCCGGCATGATGACGTCGGTCAGGATCAGGGCTATCTCGTGACGATGTTCGCGATACAGCTGCAACGCGGATGCGCCATCGGCCGCCCTCAGCACGCTGTAGCTCGCGCGCTCGAGGTGGGACGCGGTCACCCGGCGCACCATCGCCTCGTCCTCCACGACCAGCACACACTCGCTGCCGGGCTTGGCGCTCGGCTCGGGCTCTTCCTCGGGTGCGTCCGGCATGGTGCTGACCGGCAACACGACCCGCACGCAGGTTCCTTGGCCGAGCGTGCTTTCGATCTGAAGGGTGCCCCCGTGGCTTTCGACGGCCCTCTTGACCATGGCGAGCCCGAGGCCGGTACCCTCCGAGGCCCCCTTGGTCGTAAAAAAAGGCTCACATGCGTGCGACAGTGTCTCGGGTGACATTCCGATGCCGTCGTCGCTCACGCAGATCTCGATCGCAGGAGGATCGCCGGCAAGCTCGCGAGAGCACACGGTGAGGGTGCCGCCGTTCGGCATCGCTGCCGACGCGTTGTTGCACAGGTTGACGATGGCCTGCTCGAGCTCGGCTCGCGCGATGAAGACGGCGAGGCCCGAACCCCGCAGGTCTGTGCGGATGACACGATTCTCGGGGATGCTCCGACGCAGCAAGGCCAGCGTCTCCTCGAGCGCGTCAAGCACCCTGACGTTGGATCGCTTGCGAACATCCTGACGCGAGAACACCAGAAAGCGTTGGGTGAGATCGGCTGCTCGGACAACGGTCTTCTCGATGTCTTTGGCGAGCTCTCGGGCGGGACCGGGCTCGAGTTGGGTGGCGAGCACCTCACTCAAGCCGAGGACCACTTGCAGCACGTTGTTGAAGTCATGCATGACGCCGCCCGCCATGATGCCGAGCGTCTCGAGCTTCTGACGCATCAGCATCTGCGCCTCGTTGTGCTCCTTCGCCCGCTCCTCGTCTGCCCGCTTTGCGCCGTAGGCGAAAACGCGCGCGGCATGCTGGGCGAAGGTGATGTCCGACGCAGAAAGCGTCGGCTCGTACGCGCGCCACTCGAAGCCGACGACCCACGTCAGCTCTCCTTGTGCCAAGACGGGAACCAGGATGCCGCCGAGCGTCCGCTGCTCGGCGAGCACGGCGCGGAGATCCGAGAAGACGCTCTTGTCGTCGCCCGCGCTCACGACGACCGTGTCGCCGCGGCGGAATGCGGCCAAGGCCTCGGGAAGCTCCGCATCGCGGTACAGCGCCCCGAGCAAGGATGGAGCGGTGCCATCAGACCATTCGAAGCTGGCCTCAGCCTCCTCGGTTTGTGGCAGGTAGCGAAAGGCGAGCGCGCGCTGGGCATCGAGCTCGATCGAAACGCGCCGCAGCCCCTCGACGATCACGGTGGAGATGTCGTCCATGTTCGACGCCAGAAGCGAGAGCGCCCACTCGAGCAAGATCGATTCCTGGTATCGGTGCTCGCTTGTGTGGGTCACTTCGCACCACCCCGGCCCAGAGAGGCAATCTACCGTGGGCCGAAGGAAGTAACCAGTGCGCCTCGCTGCAGTAGGTCGCGGAGTCGCTACCAAACTGTCACGTGACGCTCGCGCAGTGGGACTGTCGCGGCAGTACAGTCCACGCCGCCTGCGGGCTGTGATGCGAGCTGTGAACGAGGGCGTGAGTATGCGTGCGAGAGATGTGCTGGATCGCGATGGAGGGCTGCGGGTTGCATGGGCTGTGCTGTTGATGGCGTGCTCCAGCACGACGCAGTACGGGGGAGCGATCGCTCCGACCGCGGCGACACCTGAAGCGCGGCCCAAGCAGGGCACGCCTGCACCCGATCAGCGCTACGGCCACGAGGACGTGCTCGCCATGCTGCGCGAGAGCGACGCGGTCTTGCCCCCGCATCCACCGGTGCATCCACTGCATACGGTTTACAATCGCGAGGCCGTCGTGCCGCCCATGTGTTACACGCGCACGGAGGGCAAGCACAACCCCTGTTACGTGTGCCACCAGGACGCGATCCAAGGCCGGCCCAACAGGATGAACGACGGTGAGCTGCAGCGCGCGTACAGCTTCAGTGAGCTTGGGATGCGAAACCACTGGAACAACCTGTTCCGTGACCGCTCCCAGCGTGTGGCGGCCATCAGCGACGACGAGATCCTCACCTGGATCGCCCAGGACAACTACTCGGAGCTTGCGCCGCGCCTGCGTGACGCTGGATTTCGCGGCTACGTGCCCGACTTGAGCGATCTGCAGCTGGCTGCCGCGGCCTTCGACGAAGAGGGCTTTGCGCGCGACGGAAGTCACTGGGTGGCCTTCAACTACAAGCCGCTCCCCAGCACTTTCTGGCCGACCAATGGTGCGACCGATGACGTGATGATTCGTCTGCCCGAGATGTTTCGCACCACCGCCGAGGGCGTGTACGCGCGCGACGTCTACAAGGCCAATCTCGCGCTGGTCGAGGCCAACGTGAAGGGGCTCTCGAGCATCACGGTCGCGCGCATCGACGAGAAGGTGATCGGTGTCGACCTCGACGGTGATGGAAAGCTCGGCAAGATCCAGCGCATCACCGAACTGGGCGCTTACGTCGGTGCAGCCAAGGGCTTCGTGAAGCTGCCGTACCTCTATCCACAGCATACCGAGTTCTTGCACTCCGTGCGCTACGTGGGTGTAGACGAGTCCGCGAACGTCTTCGTGCCGTGGCGCATGAAGGAGCTGCGCTACATGCGAAAGCGCTTCGCAACCTCGGTACCACAGCTCTACGAAGCCTATGAGCAGGAGAGAATCGCCAAGGACGCCGGTGAGCTCCCCGGCTACGTCGACCGCGGGCCCTACGGCCTCGACAACGAAATGGGCTGGGTGATCGCCGGATTCATCGAGAACCGTCAGGGTAAGCTTCGGGTCAACACCTACGAGGAGAACCTCTTCTGCATGGGCTGTCACACCTCGCTCGGCGCCACCATCGACAGCACCTTCAGCTTCGCGCGGAAGGTCGATGGCGCAGCGGGCTGGGGCTACGTCAACCTGCGCGGCATGCCCGATGCGCCCAACAGAGGCGAGACCCAGGGCGAGATCGCCACCTATCTCGAGCGTGCCGGCGGTGGCAGCGAGCTCCGCAGCAATCCGGAGATGGAGGCTCGTTGGTTCAAAAATGGCGTTGCCGATGCTGCGAAGATCGCGCGAGCCAAAGATGTCTACGAGCTGATCACCCCATCGCGTGAGCGCGCGCTCGAGATGAACAAGGCCTATCGCGTGATCGTCGACGAGCAGAGCTTCGTCTACGGGCGCGATCCGAGCGTGACGCCACCTTCCAACGTCTACGACGAAGTAGACAACGAGAAGTCACCTACGCTTCCCGAAACGCTCACCTACACGTGGGACATACGTCTGGACTGGAGCCGGGCGCGCTGAGCGTCCATCGACCAGCGTTACAGACCACGTGCCGAGACATCTCGGAAAGGGAAGCTGAACATGCAGAACAAGGTAAGCGCCTACTTGGCCGCTGGCAGCGTCTTGGCGACAGCCTCGGTCGCCTCCGCCGGATCCCCGCCCTTCTTCATTCCGCTGACTGAGTCAGCACCCGTCACTGCAGCGAACAGCGTCGAGGAGCTCAACGCACCGTGGATCGCGCCGCTGGGCGTCCGACAGGAAAACCTGACCAGCATGAGCGAGATCGAGGGCGATCCGGCCCAGAGCGTGGGCCGCGCTCCGGACGTCAGCGTGCCCGGCAGCGGCGAGCAGGACGTGCGCGCCGGTTCGTCCCAGTCCATGTGGGACATGTCCGCGTTCGATCCCACGGGCCGCTTCGTGTTCATCCCCCACGAGTCGCCCTGGAGCGCCGGTCTGACCCGCTACGACATGCACAAGGATGAAGCGCAGCTCCTGTGGCGCGGTGACTCGCGCGGCGCGCTCGGCGACTGGAGCAACGACTTCGGCGCCTTCGATCCGGCCTTCTTCACGCCGAACTGCACCGTGTTCGTCGCGGAGGAGTGGACCGGTGAGGGGCGCCTGATGGAGACGCTCAACCCCTTCGCAGACCCCTCCAAGATGCAGGTTCGCGAGCTTCAAAGCATTGCCAACGTGGCGCACGAGGGCATGCAGTTCAGCGCAGACCAGAAGTCGTTCTACTACATTGACGAGTGGAACTCGGGCTCGATCTACAAGTTCGTCATGACCAAGAAGGGCGACTACACCAAGGGCCAGACCTTCGTGTTGGCGGTCGACGCCTTCAACGGCGATCCCGCCGCCAACTGGAACCGTCAGCCTGACGGTGCCGAGCGCACTGGCCTTGCGACTTGGGTGCCCATCACGGACAAGCACGGCAAGCCGCTGACGAGCGCAGACCCCTTCCGCAACGGCCCAACCACCGATCCGCGCACGGATCCTACCGCACGTGGCGGGCGTCCTGCCGCGGACGAAGTCAACGGTACCCCTTACGGTCGGCCTGAGGATCTCGAGATTGCGCGTCTCGCGAACGGTCATGAGGTTGTCTATTTCGCGGCCACCTCCGAGCAAGCGGTTTACTCGATCGAGGAGCTCAGTGGAGACAAGGCCATGGTGCGCCTGTTCGCGAGCAACGCCGTCACGCCCAAGAACCTCGGCTTCGCGCCCACCACGGCTGCTCTCAATAGTCCCGACAACCTGGCGCAGGACGCCCTCGGCAACATCTACATCATCGAGGACGCGCCCAACGGTTCATCCACCGGCGGTGACGTCTGGTTCGTGCGCGACGAGAACAACGACGGCGTGGCCGAGTCGATCGACCACTTCCTCAGCCTGCGCGTGGCGGGCTCCGAGGCCACGGGCATGATCTTCAACCCCGCGAACCCCCTGCAGTTCATCGTCTCCGTGCAGCATCCGGACTCCACCGATCTCGATCAGCACCCGGGCGGCTTCGGCGACAGTCTGTGGCAGTTCGACCTCCGGCACACCCAGGCGCCCTGCGCCGAGGGCAAGCGCTGCTCCCGCGTCAACCCCGGCGTGCTCCAGCTCGCCTGGGCAGGCGTGAAGGATCGCTTCAAGACGCTCCCGCAGACGCTGCGTTGCAGCCGCGCCATGCGCGCGCAGATGCGCGACTGATCCGCGCGGCGAACGGCTCGCTCAAAACGCCGAGCCCGACCGCAAGAGCCGCTCGAAGAAGGGGCCTAGGGCGGGCCACTCGAAGTCTTGGGCGGTCCTACGCGCGCGCCGCGCGAGCTTCTGTCGTGTCGACGCCGAGCGCAGCGTCGCGATGGCGGCCGCGAGCGCGTGCGGATCGCCGGGTGGCACGAGCAGCCCGTTGTCGCCGTGCGTGATCAGGTCGCTCACGCCCCCCGTGTCGCTCGCGATGACGGGCAGAGCGTGCTGCATCGCCTCGAGCACGCTGGTGGGCATGCCCTCGGTGCGCCCCGAGGCCAAGGGCACAGACGGCAGGGCGAAGACGTCCGCGGCGTGTAGGAGCCGCGCCTTGTCGTCGCCGCGCACCTCGCCCACGAAGCGCACGCGCCCTGAGAGCGGGGCCGCTCGTCGCGTGAGGCTCGCCCGCTCGGGGCCGTCGCCGGCGACGATGAGCTGTACGCCGTCGAGCTCAGAAACCGCGTCGATCAGATGGGCGATGCCCTTGATCGGCACGAGGC
>CAYNOM010000228.1:0-8688 GCA_964398415.1 uncultured Polyangiales bacterium
CCCGACGAGGACCTCGCCCTGATCAGCCCCGACCTCGACGACATGACGACGCTGTACCTCAACGTGGGTCGTCGGGACGGCCTCGAGCCCGGGGATGTTTCGTCTCTGCTCGGTACGACCTGCGGCCTCGACGCCGCCGACATCGGCCGTGTGCGGGTGCGTGAACGCCACACCTTCGTGGGTGTCCCGAGCGAGCGTGTCGATGGCGTGATCGCAACCCTTGCAGGACAGAGCCTGAAGGACCGAGAATTGCACGTGGAGCGCGCAAGGACATGAGCGACGGCAGGCAGGGGGCGTGGACCCTACGAGCAGCAGGCCCGCGCTGGCTGGTGCTGGTGGGCGCCGGCGCACTCGCGCTTGCCTGTGGAGGCGACCCTCCTCCACCTCGTCCACTCGGTCTTCAGCCCGGCGAGGCGCGCACGGTTCCCGTGGCCCCACCTCCACCGACGCAAGCGGCCGAGGCTCCCGCAAAGCCCCCCCTGCCCACGATCCCGGGCGACGACCCCTTCGACGATCGTCCCACGCCGCAAGCGCCCACGAATGCCCCGCAGGACCCCCAGGCCGAGCAGCCGGTGGAGGAGGAAGAAAAGAAACGCGACCTCTCGGCGGAGCTGCGCGACGCCCTCGGTCGTCCCACCTCCTGCCTCGATTTGGCCAAGGCCGCAGAGGCGGGTGGCAAGTTGAGCATCCGGGTCAGCGCCTACGTCGCCCCCAGTGGCCGTATCACACGCGCGTCCGTATCCGCCCAGGGTCAACCCGATGAAGCCCTGCGCTGCATCGAACAACAAGCGCTCGGGGTGCGCATGGAGCAGCCCATCGAAGACGCGCCACGACGCGTGGATGCCACCATCGAGCTCGAGGTGCTGCGAGCGAATCGATAGTCCGCGTATGCGCTGCACGTGCAAGGGCCCTTGATGGAACACACGACGTTTCGCTACCCTCCAGGCTTCCCATGAGCAGCATGTCGGCCCAAGCGGGCGTTTCTGGTTTCGGGCCGGGTCAAACCATCGGCGGACGCTTCGAGGTGCAGTCGATGCCGTCCGACGACGGCTTCGGCTCATTGCTGAGCGCCCTCGATCGAAAGACGGGGCGCCAGGTATCTCTGCGTATCGTGCGAGCGAGCGCGCTCACGCCGAATCTACGCGCCGAGGTCAAGGCGGCCGCCGCCCTGAATCACGCGAATCTCGTAGCGACTTTTGGTCTGGCGAGCGCCGACGACGGTGCCACCATGATCGTGCAGGGACCGCTCGGCACCCGGCATCTCTCCGATTACACCGTGTCGCTGCGCGAGAGCGGCAAGCCCATCAGCCTGCGCGGCGCCTACAACGTCGTCGCGCACGTGTGCAACGCGCTGACGGCTGCCCACTCGAGCGTGGGCCCCCACGGGGCCGTGCGACCGCAGGCCGTATGGATCGGCGACGATGGCCGCGTCGGTCTCGCGGATCTCGCCATCGCGCGCGCGACGCTAGCGACGCCAGGCACGGCGGGGCTGCCACCAGGGGAGGCCGCCTACCTGGCGCCCGAGATCAAAGGCGGCGGCGCTCCGGTTGCAGCAAGCGACATCTTCGGGCTCGGAGCCCTGCTTTACGTCCTGCTCACCGGCCGCTCGCCGACGGAAGACTTCATCGCGCCCTCCGAAGCCCATCCAGAAGCCACGCCCGCCGTCGATGCGGAGCTGCTCCGTGCCCTGTCACCGGACCCCGGCGCGCGTCACCCGACGCCCGACGCGTTCCGGACGGCGCTGCTCGAGGTGAGCGGGAGCGCCGAGCAAGAGACCACCGAAGACTTCGGCGTCGACATCGAGGTCGAGGTCAACCTCGCGTCCATCGCCCCCTCACAGCGTCCGCAGGCTCACGCCGTGCCGGTCCTGCAAATCCCCGGCGCCCCGCGGCTGCCGACGCTCGACGCCCCGCAGGCCGGCATGCGCGTGTCGATGGGCGACGCCTTTCGCGTCTCCATCATCGAGGACGAACAGCAAGCCGAGGCGGCGCGCGCGCGGCGGTCGCTCGGCGAGGTCGACCTCAAAGACGTGCTCGCCAAGATCACCGAAGACGACGCACCGCGCTGGATGCTCGTCAAAGAAGGCATGGATCACGGCCCCTTCTCAGGGCGTCAGGTCGTCAACATGATCGTGCAGGGCGACGCCTTGCGCGACCACGAGCTGATGAACACCGACACGGGTGCACGCGGCAAAATCGGCGGCTTCCCCGAGTTCCAGGACTTTCTCCAGCAGTATGAGCTGAGGCGAGCCGAACAGGATAGAGCCCAAGCGCTCGTGCAATCCGAGGTGCAGGAGCAGCGCGGCGATCGCTACAAGCTCGCCATCGGCCTCGGCGTCGTGGCGCTCGTCGCGGTCCTCGGAGGCCTGTACGCAGTCTCCCGCGCCAGCAAAACCGATGACGATCGGGGCGCAGCCAGCGTCGACGACCTCTACAAGCGCGGCGCGGTGGAGATCAGCGGCTCGGCCGGCATTCTTCCCGTGCCGAGGGGCGGACGGCGCGGCGGTGGCGGGGGCAGCATGGCCTCGCTCGGCGCGGGGGCATCCTACGAAGACGCCATGATGGTCGCCATCGACATCGGCAGCGCCGCAAGCGGCGGCGAGCAGCAGCTCAACGCGGGCACCGTGGCCGGCGTCATGAACAAGAACCTGAACCGCATCTTCGACAGCTGCGTGAAGGGCTCGGTCGGCAAGGTCACCGTCGACATCGCCATCGCGGGCAGCGGCCAGGTCATGGGCGTCAGCGTGCGCGCGGGCGATGCGGGCTTTCAGCGCTGCGTCGCCGACCAGGTCAGGCGCGTCCGGTTTCCGGCGTTTTCGGCACCGCGCATGGGCGCGCGCTACAGCTTCGACACGTGACGCGCTGGCTCCTCGTCGGCGTGGCTCTCGGCGTGCTCCACGCAGGTCGAGTCACGGCCGAAGCGCCCGCGATGCCAGCGGCGCCCAAAGCCTGGCCCCTCGCGCCCAGCGCCCAGGAGCTCGCCGAGCTCGAAGCGCAACGCACCGAGGCGCGCGTCGAAGAAGTGCTGCGCGCGCTCCCGTCCGTGCGCACGGCGCGGCTCACGCTCAGCCCCGTCGACGTCAGTCGGCTGCCTCTCGACGCAACGCTCCCCGCGCGCAGGGCGGCGCTCGTGCTCGAGGCGATGCCGGGCGCACCCGATGATGCTGCCCTGCGAAGCCTGATCACGAGCGCGGCCCCAGGTCTGGAGGAGATCGCCATCCTGCGCACGAACGCGCGAGAGCCGGCCGCCGGCCCAGCGCTCGTCTCGCTGGGTCCGCTGCGCGTTGCTCCCGAATCCCTCACACCCCTTCGGCTCCTGCTCGGTGCGCTGCTCGCGACAAACGTGCTGCTCGCCACAATTGTGCTCCGCGATCGCGCGCGTCGTGCCGCGTGACCCACAATCTACCGACCAGAACGCCGTTTCGCCCCTTGTCGCCGATGGACACCGGAGACCCACATCGTTAGACTCCCCGGCCTGTGATCGAGCTGCGAGACGTCTCCCTGAAGCTCAAAGGGACGCTCGTGCTGCGGAACATCAGCCTGGAGATTCCGCGTGGCGCGGTCTTCGCGCTGATAGGTCCCGGCGCGAGCGGCAAGAGCGTCTTGTTCAAAGTGATCACGGCCTTGCTCGAGCCCGATCACGGCACCGTGCACGTCGATGGCGAAGAGCTCACCGGGATGCCCAGCCTCGAGCTATCCCGCGTGCGCAAAAAGATCGGGATGCTGTTTCAGAACAACGCCCTCTTCGACCACATGAACGTGGCCGACAACATCGCCTTTCCCCTGCGGCGACTGTTCGACTACAGCGAGGAAGAGATCCGCGAGATCATCGCCGAGCGCCTGTCACGCGTGTCGCTTCCGGGCTTCGAGCAGCGCTTTCCCCCAAACCTTTCGGGCGGGCAGAAAAAGCGCGTGGGCATCGCGCGCGCGACGGCCCAGAAGGCACCGTTGGTGCTCTACGACGAGCCCACCGCGGGGCTCGACCCGGTCAACAGCCAGAAGATCTATGATCTCATCCGCGAAGAGCAGCGCCTGCTCGGCGCCACGGCTGTCGTGATCTCGAGCGATGTGGGAGGTCTGCTCTCCATCGCCGATCACGTGGCCATGCTGCACCGCGGCGAGCTTCTGTTCTCGGGCCCCGTCGCGGCCGCAAGGCAGAGCGGGATAGCCGCCGTGCACCAGTTCGTTCACGGGCTGACCGAGGGGCCACTATGAGCGACGCGGCACAGAACGACACGCCGTTCAGTCTGCTCGTCCCCGAGCGCATGGGGCGCGCGCTCTTGTCGATCGCGGCCCAAATCGGCGCCATCGGCCTGCTTTCAGGTCGGCTCCTCGCGCGCCTTTCCCCACGGCGCATCGATCGTTTCGAGCTCGTGCGCAACATGCACAAGATGGGGGTGATGTCGGTCGGCATCGTCGCCATCACGGCCCTGTTCACGGGCGCGATCATGGTCGTGCAGGCCGCGCCGCTCGTGATTCGCTTCAACGCCACCGACATCATCGGCTGGGGCGCAGGCTTTGCCACGCTGCGCGAGGTGGGCCCACTTCTGATCTCGTTGATGTTCAGCGGGCGCGTCGGCGCGAACAACACCGCCGAGCTCGGCACCATGGTCGTCACCGAGCAGCTCGACGCCCTGCGCGCCCTCGCGATCGATCCCCTGAGCTATCTGATTCTTCCGCGTGTGATCTCGATGATCGTCATGCTCTTCATGCTCACGATCATCGGCGACGTGCTCGCCGTCGGGGGGGCTATCCTCGCGGCCAAGGCGCTGCTCGACGTCGATCCCCGCCAGTTCATGAACAGCTTTCTCACCCTGCTCAACGAGTGGGACTTCTTGCAGGGCCTGTTCAAATCGCTGGCCTTCGGCACCATGATCGCCCTCACCTCCTGCCACTTCGGGCTGACCACCAAGGGCGGTGCGCCCGGCGTGGGCCGCGCCGTCAACGCGTCCGTCGTGGCCGCGGCCATCGGCATCTTCGTGATGGACTACTTCTCCACCTTCTTCATGAAATGACCACCCCCGCCACCGCCGACGACGTCTCCACTCCCCCGGGCCTGCTCGACAAGCTGGCCGCGGGTCCGGTGTGGCTCGTGCAAGACATGCGCGCGCTGTGGGGCGTGCTGATGCAGACCCTCTACTACTGCTTCCGTGGCAAGCGCGAGAAGGGTGCGGTGGTCGAGCAGGCGTACATCATCGGCAACGGCTCGATGCTGTTCGTCACCGTGACCATGATCGCCATCGGCATGATCATGGTCGTGCAATCGGCGCTACAGGCCATGAAGGTCGTGCCCGATCTCGGCATGCTCGGCGCCAACATCATCCAGCTCATGGTGCGCGACTTCGCAGCCACCATCTGCGCCATGATGCTGGCCACGCGGGTGGGGGCCGGCATCGCGGCCGAGATAGGCTCCATGGTCGTCACCGAGCAGGTGGACGCCCTGCGCATGTGCGCCGCCGATCCGATCGAGTACCTGGTCGTTCCGCGCTTCATCGCCAGCGTCGTGATGACCACGGTGCTGACGTTCTGGTCGCTTCTCGTGGCGATCACCGCCGGCATGCTCACGGCGCGCTTTCAGTTCGACCTCAACTACACCACCTTCCTCAACTTCAATTTCGTCACCCTGGGCGACCTCAGCCTGTGCGTGATGAAGAGCCTGGCCTACGGGGCCGCCATCCCCATCGTGAGCGCGCACCGCGGTCTTTCCACCTACGGGGGCTCCGAGGGCGTGGGCTCGGCCACGACCAGCGCGGTGGTGCACAGCTCACTCACCGTGATCGTGCTCGACCTCGTGCTCAGCGTCTTTGGCTACTTCGTGTTTCCGACCTGAACCATGCCCATCCACTTCAAAGACCTGCACAAGCGCTTCGGCGAAAAGCACGTCCTACGCGGGGTCGACATCCTCGTCGAGGACGGCGAATGCTTCTTCGTCATCGGCACGTCGGGCGTGGGCAAGAGCGTGCTGATCAAGCATCTGATAGGCCTGCTTCGTCCGGACGCGGGCGACATCTTCCTGGATGGCGAGGAGGTATCGCGCCTGTCGGAGAAAGCGCTCTATCCGGTGCGTAAGAAGTGCGCGATGGTGTTTCAGCACTCGACGCTGTTCGACTCCATGACCTGCCTCGAGAACGTGGCCCTGCCCCTTCGTATGCACCGCGGCCTCGACCTCGGTCAGGCGTTGAAGGAGGCCGCAAAGCGCCTCGAACAGGTACACATGGGCGAGTTCGCGAGCGCCTACCCAGCCGAGCTCGGCGACGGCATGCGAAAGCGCGTCGCCATTGCCCGCGCGCTCACGCTCGAGCCGCGCTACGTGCTGTTCGATGAGCCCACCACGTCCCTCGACCCGGTGAGCGCGCGCCGCGTGGATGCGCTGATCTCCGAGCTGTCACGCGACTACGGCGTCACGTCGATCGTCGTGAGCCACGATCTCACCAGCATTTTCACCATCGCCGACCGCATCGCCATGCTCTATCAGGGCCGCGTGCGCTTGCTCGGCACCCCCGACGACTTCAAGGGCACAGACGATCCGATCGTGCGCCAATTCATCTCGGGCCAGGCCGAGGGTCCCATGGAGGTATGACGTGAAGGGTTTCTCGCTCGAGGTCAAAGTCGGCCTTTTGATCCTCTTGTCGCTCGCGATCATGGGCGGCTTTCTGTTCGTGCTCGGCGGGGTACACCTGGAGCAGGGCTACCCGGTGTACGTCGACTTCAACAATCCGGGGGGCATCAAGCCCGGTGCGCCCGTGCGCGTCGCCGGCCTGCGGGTTGGCACCGTGGAAGCAAGCGAGTACCTCGGCGGCAAGCTCGATCCGAAGACGGGTCGAAGGCCCCTCGTACGCGTCACCCTGCAGATCGACGAAGACGTGAGGGAGACGATCCACGAGGATGCGCTCTTCTACGTCACCTCCCAGGGCGTGCTCGGCGAACCCTTCGTCGCCATCGATCCGGGCTCCCACGACAAGCCCGCGTTGAGCGAGGGCGCCATCGTCGATGGCGTCGATCCCCCGCGCTTGGATCTGGCACTCGCCATGGGTTACGAGCTCTTGGAGACGATGGTGAGCGCCCTGCGCAACAACCGCGAGGAGCTCGAGGGCCTGTTGTCGAACGCCGGTGGCGTGCTGAAGAACATGAACGAGCTGCTCGGCGACAACCGCGAGCGCCTCGATCGCATCCTCGCCAACGTGGAGACGGCCACCGAGGAGAGTAACCTCCTGATCAAGGGCCTGCGCGAGAGCTACGTCGAGGGCCAACGGGCGCGACGCATCATGCAGAATCTCGATCGCACCCTCGCCACGACCAGCGAGCAAACCGGCCCACTCATGACCGACCTGCGCGGCGCCGTGTCCGACGCGCGAGATGTGCTCGGCCCAGAGCAGCGTGAAAAGCTCCGCAGCACCATCGACGACGCCGCGAAGCTCGCGGACAAGGCCAAAGTGACGCTCAACGATGCGCAGCAGATCGTGACGCACATGAAGCGCGGTCAAGGCACCGTCGGTGCCCTGCTCATGGACGAAGAGGTCTACGACGACGTGCAAGAGATGCTGCGCGACCTCAAGCACAACCCTTGGAAGCTGTTCTGGCGCGAGTGATCAGCCACCATCGCCTCCCGCGTCGTCCTCCGGCGCCGAGGCGTCGAGAGCCACGCCAGCATCGATGACGCTCGTGAAGGGCGGTGGCCGCCCCTGCCCCGCGAGACTGGCAAGGTCTCGGGTGCAGCGCCGGTCGGCGCAGACGAGACCGGGCTTGCAGTCGGTCAGAGCATGGCACGCGCCACCCGGCCCGCGCGGCCTCGGAGCGCTGCAGGCTACGCTACAGACCAAAGTGGCGAGCGCGACGAGCACGGGCCGAGCGCGACCAAAACCGGCGGGCATCGGGCTCACGCTACCAGACTGCACGGCGCGTGAGCATCCCTTGCTGGACCGGCACACACGTGGGTCGATGTCTCCATTTGCAGGCGCTCGGCGTCGAAGGTGTGGGGGTCCTCACTTGCAATTCGTCGCAAACACACGCCAAATGAGGAAACTCGCGCGTCCGATCCTCAACCGTCCGGTGCACACACCCACGAATCCCGACACTGGACAGAAAACCCCAGAAGTTTCAGCGAATTACAGCTGACGCATCGTTGACATGGCCACCCTGGCACGGTAATTTTCTCAATCCGGGCAGGCGTGGCCGTTCCGTGACCGAGGAAGTCGCGGACAGCGCTGGGACAACCGACACGAGCCTCACGCCTAGCCACGGAGAACGCAGATGTACGGAGCCCCCATGGACGACCGCAAGGAATCCTCGGTTCTCTTCAACCTCAAGGAGCTGATGAGCCTCGAGGAAGATCGGATCAAGACCGAGGAAGAGAAGAAGCGCCAAGCGGCCGAGGAGGCTCGCCGCAAGGAAGAAGAAAAGCGCTTGGCCGCCGAAGCTGCCGAGCGGGCGCGCCTGAAGGCGGAGGAAGACCAGAAGCTCGAGGCCGAGCGCAAGGTTCGCGAGGACGAGGCCCGCCGTCTGGCCATCATCGAGGCCGAGAAGGAAAAGGCCCGACTCGAAGCAGAGGCCAGGGCTCGCCAGGAAGAGCAGGAGCGCATCCTGGCCCACGAGCGCGAGATGCAGCGCATCGAGGCCCAGCGCAAGAAGGGCGTCCATCCCGGCGTGATCGCGGCCATCGTCGGCGTGTTGCTGATGGGTGTGGGTGGCT
>CAYNOM010000229.1:0-4833 GCA_964398415.1 uncultured Polyangiales bacterium
CGGGATCCCCCGACAGCTCGTACGCCTTACCCCAGAGCCGAGCCACCTGGTGGGCAGGCAGGCGAGCATCCGGATCGTCGAGCGTCTCTCGATCGACGCCGGCAGCGAGGAGCAGCGCATGGGTGTCTACGCCGAGCCGCGCGCAGGCCTGCACGAGCGCGCGGCTCGACACCGTGAGGATGGTACCGCTCTGGGTCCACACGGCAGAGAAGGTAGCCCCTACGCCGCTTGGCGTCGAAGGCACAGAACCTGTCGTGCGCGGCCCAGAACCGTCGGCGGAGCCTCGCTACCGTGAGCATGGGAGGAGCTCGACCATGCGTACGACCTGGATTGCACTCGTGGCCCTGTGGATGCTGCCGACTCGCGCGCTCGCTCACGGCGGAGGCCATGCCCCCGACCCCAACCTGCACGTCGACCCGAAGCTCGACGACTGCGAAGTTCACTTCGCCCCGGAGCTCAGCCAGAAGGCCTTTCGCCGTTTCGTACGCGAGTTCGGCACGGTATCGGCGTTCAAGCCGGGTGCAGCCCCCACCACGCTGGGGCGCTGGGGCGTGTCGCTGGGGCTCGAGTACATGTGGTTCCACGTGGAGGAGCACGACAACGCCTGGAACGACACCTTCGCCCACCCCGACGCCGAGCACGAGCTCGGCAGTAACCTGGCCTTCCCCAAGCTCAAGGCGCGCCTGGGCGTCGGTGACCATACCGACGTCGGCGCTTACTACACCATGAACCCGCGCTCGAACTACGGCTGGATAGGCTTCGACGTGAAGCACGCACTGCTCCGCGAGGATGATGGGATGCCGCTCACGTTGTCGGTGCGAGGCGCGTACACGAAGACGCTGTTCGTCGATGACATGGACATGCACGCGCTCACCGCGGAGGCGCTCGCAGGACGAACGTTCTGGGAGGTCTTGACGCCCTATGCTGGCATCGGCACGGACCTGATGCTCGCCCGCGAGACGGCCCGTTCCGTCAACCTCGACACCGTGGCCGTGCTCGCGCCCCACGTGCTCGCCGGCTTGAGGCACGCTTCTGGATTCTGGCGTTCGGCGCAGAAGGCCAGTACTCGGCCCTGCCGAGCGTTCAAGTGCAGGTCGCTGCGGTGTTTTGAGAAGCGCCTTGGCGTGTGAAACTCGGTGACGGGCGCTCGGTCGACGTGGCACGATCGAGGGCGACAGGGGCCGATAGTGGTGAATGACTCGTCCACCATGGGCGACGACAATCAGCGGCGGCATCGACGGCTGCCGGTGCACATACCGGTCGTGCTCACCACCGCCAAGTCGGAAGAGGTGCTCCTCACGGACGACGTGAGCTTCTCCGGCATCTTCGTGCGCACAGACCACGCGCGGCCAGCACGCCAGCTCGTGCAGGTGCGGCTCGTCCTGCCCACCACCCAGAGGGAGCTCGCGGTCGCCGCAGGTGTGGTGCACGTGATAGCTCAAGGCTCACACGCGCGGCGCATCTGCGGCATGGGCCTGCGCTTTCGCGCGCTCGATGTCGAAGCGCGGGGACTCTGGGACGCCTTCATTCACACCTGCACCTCGCTGTTCGAAGCCGACCCCGATCACGGCCTCGACGACCTCGAATGGCTGGGCAAGCTCTCCAAGAGCGAACCCGTAAAGCGACGCTTCTCGCGTGCCCCCGTCGAGCTGCGCATCGACCTGCGCACGACAGACGCCCTGCACGCGCTCGTGACCCGCGACGTGAGCCAGGGCGGCACGTTTGTCAGAGGCGATGCCGATCATCCACCCGGCACCCCCGTGCGGCTCCTGGTCCACCATCCGCGAGTCGCTGCCACACTCACGCTCACTGGCGTCATCGTGCGCACGGTGCGGCGACCACCGGAGGAGCGCGGCCTGGGCATCGCGTTCGATGAGCTCTCCGCTGACGAGCGAAGGGCCCTCACGGCGTTCGTGCGTGAAGCTACCGGCGACCGCGACTCGAGCGTGTTCATCATCGAAGACGAAGACCTCGTTCCCGGTTGACGCCGGACGAACGAGGTCCTGGTCTCTGAGACCGCCGTAAGGTGGCCGAATCGGCTGGTTCGTGGCCGATCGCACGACGGACGCCTCGAGGGGCAACCCGTATGTTCTTCGTGTCTGTTCACGAAGGAGCGATCGCGATGCCCACGCCATTCGAGTTGTTCCAGGATCCCATCATCCAGGCCGTGTTCGCGCTGTATGGCGCGATGCTCGCTTGGGAAGCGCTTCGTCCCGCACGCGCGCTGCCGCGCCTTCGGCTGTGGTGGCTCCGCGGGACGCTCGCACTCGTCGTTTATGTGCTCGTGTCATCGTACGTTCCGCTCTGGCTTGCCGAGCCGCTTGCGACGCTGCGGCTCGTCGACGCGGCATCGCTCGGCACCGTGGGCGGCGCGGCCGTCGCCTGGGTGACCTACGAGCTGATCGGCTATGGCTGGCACCGGCTCATGCACGAGTCGGACTTTCTGTTCCGCACCGTGCACCAGATGCACCACAGCGCCGAGCGGCTCGACGTTGCGAGCGCCTTTTGGTTTAGCCCACTCGACATGGTGGGCTGGACGTTGGTGTCGACGATTCCGCTCGCGATCGCGGGCTTCACGCCAGCGGCTACCACGCTGTTCATGCTCGTCAGCACGCTGAACAGCATCTTCCAGCACGCAAACATCCGCACTCCCCACTGGATGGGTTACCTCGTTCAGCGTCCCGAGGCCCACTCGCTGCACCACGCGCGCGGCAAGCACCGCGACAACTATGCGGGGCTGCCAGTCTTCGACATCCTGTTCGGCACATTCGTCAACCCGAGCGACTTTTCGCCCGAAACGGGCTTCGGCCTGGGCGCTTCGTCGCGCGTGCTCGAGATGGTCATGGGCAGGGAGGTATACGGCGACGACGCGCTGTCCGCGGCACAGCCAGCCGAGTGAGACGGCGGCTCAGCGCACGCCGAGCGAGCGCTTCACGACGCCGAAGCGTCGTCGGTACGAGGCGGGCGTGAGCCGCACCCGCCGTCGAAACAGGCGGCTGAAGAAGGTTGCGTCTTCGTAACCCACCTCCAGGGCGATCTCCGCGATGGAGGCGTCGGTCGTCTCGAGGCGCCGCTTGGCTTCTTCGAGGCGAATCGCATGCACGTATTCGAGCGGTGCCATGCCGATGGCCGCCACGAAGCGCCGCTTGAACGTGCGCTCGGGTAGACCGCTGATGCGCACCATCGACGCCACGGGCGCGGTTGCCGCGTAGTGGCGGGCGATCCACTCCTGGCACTTGCCGATGGCCGCGTCATCGACTTGCCGTGTGCGCGCGAGGCGGGCGAAAGGCTGTTGCCCCACAGCGTGCCAATCGATGAGGTTGATGCGTGCGAGCTGCACGGCCGTGTCGAGGTCGACGAGCCGCCCCACGAGATAGAGCGCGAGATCGAGCCACGAGGTGCCGCCGCCCGCCATCACCAGGCGGTCGCCTTCGCCGGCGATGACGAGCGCCCGCTCGGCGCGCACCCGCACTTCGGGGTAGTTACGCTGCAGTGACTCGCAATAGGCCCAATGGGTCGTGGCCTCGACGCCGTCGAGCAAGCCCGACTCTGCAAGCAACACCGCCCCCGAGCAGGCGGAAGCGATCAGCGCTCCCGCCGCATGCTGCTCGCGCAGCCAGGCCACCTCGTCCGGGTACTGGCCCTTGATCGATTGCTCGGGCGAGACAGACAGCTCGGGCACGCAGACCACGTCGTACTTCGTGCGCTCGCGGATCGAAGCATGCGGCGTGATGCGCACGCCGTTCGTTACCTCGAAGCCGGCCCCGCTGCGCGCCACGAGCTTGGGCGCCATGCACTCCGGCCCCGGCTTGCCGTCGACCACTGTGCCCCAGTCGCGCCCCGCGGAGCGAAAGAAGTCGTACATCCCGTAGACCACCGAGGCGGTCGACTCCTCTGACACGAGGATGGCCACCGTGGGGATCCGCTTCGTGCGCGCCATGGCACCGAGTGTAACGCCGAGGCTGCGGAGGTGCGGCAGTCAGATCTCTCACGTCATCATCAGATGATGATCTCCTCCCTGCAGTTGACGTTGCAGCCATCGTAGCTTTCGAGGTTGCCGTCGTCGCACTCCTCCCCCGCAGCCTCCTGCACCACGCCATCTCCGCAGCGCGGGCCGAGCACACAGCCAGGAGCGCACTTGCCGTAGCTGCCGTCGTTCTTGGCGTCGTCGCACTTCTCGCCGAAGCCCGACTGCACGATCCCGTCGCCACAAAATGCAGGGCGCTTGCAGCCGGGCGCGCAGTCGCCCGCTTGCTGCCCGTACACCGTGATGTTGAAGCCGTCGTCGCAAGCTTCTCCCGCGTCCGCATCGGTGAGGCCGTCACCGCAGGACGGGCCGCGCTGCTTGCAGTCCTTGGAACACCCCCCGTAGGGAGGCGGGTCGGCATTTTGGGCGCCCTGATCGCAGAGCTCGTCACTCGCGAGCTTTCCGTCCCCGCACTCGGAGGCGCACTGCGACTTGGGACGATTGAAGTCTTTCAAGGTGACCTTGAAGTTCGAGCCGCACTCGTTGCGCTCGGCGTGGAACATGGTCACTTCGTACACACCGCCGACGGTCAATCCCAGGTCGATCAGCGAGAACGCGCTCGGGTCGGACAGGTTGTGGAGCGCCTGATTTTGCACGCGTGCCACGCCGGGGTTCACGTCGACGGAGCCGTCGTCCCCATCATCGATGGGTCCGAGGGTGAAGCGCGCGGTCATGCTGCCGTGAAGTCCGCCGAGGTCGAGCGCGAGCTTGCCATCGACGAACACCCACAGGTCATCATCGCCCACGAACTCGAAGCGCTCGCCGCCCTGGTACTCGAACCAGAAGTGCGTCTCGCTGGTGAACGA
>CAYNOM010000229.1:4933-8685 GCA_964398415.1 uncultured Polyangiales bacterium
TCTCGGAGCCCTCGGCCACCCAGCCCTTACCGTTGAGCGGATAGAAGCCGCCCTGCGGAGCCGCGTCGTACACGTACACGCCCGTCGTGGCATTGCGTGTGAGGCTCACGGAGGAAACCACCTCGTACGCGTTGGGCGAGCTCGAGTCGTACCACTGGTTGAAGGCGTCGGGCCCATTGAAGGTGAAGCGGCCGCCATTGGCGACGTGGCCCGGGTTCATGGCGCAGCTCGTCTGCGGATCGGGACACACGTAGACGGGCCGTCCCTCTGCGTCGAGCTCGTCTTCGACGACGCCCAGTCGAACGCTTCCGCTCAGACGATTGAAGTCGATGTGGTAGCAGGGCTTGGTGGTCGTCGGCACCGAGATCGGATCGTCACAGTCGGTCTTCAAGCTGCGATCTTTGCCGATGAAATCTCGCAGCAGGATCGGTAGCGAGAGACTCTCGGGAGGATCACCTGCGAGATCCTGACACGCGAAGCCGGGCTCGATCGTGCAGTCTGGGGAACAGCCATCGCCGGCGCGCAGGTTTCCGTCGTCGCAGGCTTCATCGGCAAAGCGCTGTCCGTCGCCGCAAACGGAGGTACAAACACCGGCATTGCACTGGGGCTCGGCCCTGCAACCGAAGCAGCCGTCGAAAGGAGCGTCTCCATCGCCCTGGCCGTCGTCACATTGCTCGCCACGCTCGATGGTGCCGTTGCCGCAATCGGTGGTGTTGCAGCCTGTCGTGTCGCAGTCGTAGCCCGTGTCGATGCGGCAGCTCGTGCAGCCCGGCACCGTGGCCATGAAGTCGCACTCCTCGAAGCCGGCAACGATGCCGTCGCCGCAGGCTGCGGCCTGACAGCGTAGGCCCGTGACTGGGCATTCGTAGCCC
The DNA here is from genome assembly GCA_964398415.1 of uncultured Polyangiales bacterium. GTDB lineage: Bacteria > Myxococcota_A > Polyangia > Polyangiales > DASUME01 > DASUME01. Next base: position 5,806 of record CAYNOM010000229.1, read on the forward strand.
GGCTCCACTTGGCAGGTGGCAGAGCAACCATCCCCCGCCACGTCATTCGCGTCGTCGCAGGTCTCCGCACCTGAGCGTTTACCGTCGCCGCACTCGACGGTGTAGACGCAAGCCTGTCCCGGCGCAGGGCAATCGTAGTCGGGGTCGCGCGTGCAGGTCGCGGTGCAGCCATCGTCTGTGACGTCGTTGCCGTCGTCGCACTCTTCACCCGCCACGTTGATGAGACCGTCACCGCAGGCGGGCTCGGGCTCGGTGACGACGCAGCCCTTGGTTTCGCCCTCAACGCAGGGCAGAAGGCCGGCGTCTTGCTCGCCTTGCTGCTCCCCATCGCCTGAGTCTTGGCCGCCCCCGGGGCCGTCGCCTGCGTCCCCCGCGTCGATCTCTGGCCCGCCCGCGGACGCATCGAGCGCGCCTTCGCCGCGGCCTGCGCAAGCGCTGATCCCCACACTGAGAACGATTCCTACCCACAACCTGCCAGACAGTCGCACCATGATGCATCAGCTCCCGTCGCTGGCGCAGCAGCCAGCGCGATCTGGTCCATGGACTTGGACTGTACGCTCGCAAGCGAGCCTGCAGTGGGGTCAATCGTGCTGTCGCAGGCGCGATCGTTAGAGCGCCAAGGGAAATGGCTCTTCGTCGCGTGGTAAGGCCCACCATTCTCGGCGCGCCGAGCGGGGCGCTCCAAGCGCGTCGGGGCGAAGAGGCTCGCGCTACTCGGCGGCTTCGCGCGAGGCCGCGCGCTTCTGCATGGCGCGGTGCACAATGCGACGGCGGAGTGGGCTCAAGTGGTCGATCATGAGCTTGCCGAGGATGTGATCGTGCTCGTGCTGGATCGCCACGGCGAGCAGCTCGTCGGCCTCGAGCTCGAACCACTCGCCATTCCGGTCCTGGGCGCGCACCTTCACGCGGGCGGCGCGGCGGATGTCCTGGTGCACGCCGGGGAACGACAGACAGCCCTCTTCCCAGTCGACCTCGTCCTCGAGCGCGACGATCTGGGTGTTGATGAACACGCGCAGCTCCGAGGCGCTCTCGCTGTCGGAGACGTCGATGATGAAGAGCTGCTTCGGCACGCCGATCTGAGTCGCCGCCAGGCCTACCCCGGGCGCGGCGTACATGGTCTCGGCCATATCGTCGATCAGCTCCTGCAGCTCGGGCCCGAAGTCGGTGACGGGCTCGCCGGGGATGCGTAGGCGCTTGTCTGGGTAATGCAGGATCTTGCGGATCGCCATGGCTTCAGCTTAGCACGCGACAGGCCCCAGGCGGCCCGGCGGGGCACGCCTCAGTTGGGGTCGGGTTTGGGGGTCTTCGGGCCGCTCTCGGGCAGCTCGGGAACCTTGATCAGGCTCGGGTCGGGCTCGCCGGTCAGGGCACCGAGAAAGGCCACGACATCCGCGATCTTGTCGTCGGGCAGACGACCTGTGGCGGTCTGATGCTCGGACATGATGGCCACGGCCTCGGCCAAGGTTTTCACGCTGCCATCGTGGAAGTAGGGGGCAGTCTTCGCCACGTTGCGTAGCGTGGGCACCTTGAAGAAGTACTTGTCGGCTTCGTTTTTGGTGACCTTGAAGCGGCCCTCGTCCTTCGTGGGATAGGGCTTGATCAGGCCGAGCTTCTGAAACATCGAGCCGCCGAAGCCGGGGCCCGAGTGGCAGGCGATGCAGCCGCCCGTGATGAAGGTGTCGAGGCCGCGCAGCTGCTGCTCGGTGAGCGCGTCGTCCTTGCCCGCGAGGAAGGCGTCGATGGGGCCAGGCGTCATCAGCTTGCGCTCGAAGGCGCCGATGGCTGCACCGAAGTTGTCGTAGGTGATGGGCTTCGCGGCGTCCGGAAAGGCCGCCTTGAAGAGCGGGGCATAGCCTGGAATCGACTCGAGCACGCCCACCACCGAGATGTCGTCGGCCATTGCCATCTCCACGGGGTTGAGCACCGGGCCCTTGGCCTGGGCCTCGACGTCGGGCTCGCGGCCATCCCAGAACTGGGCGACCTGGATCGCGGCGTTGAACACGGTGGGTGTGTTGCGATCACCGAAGGCGCCCTTGTGGCCGGCGCTCGTGCCCTTCTGCACGGCGTCGGGTCGCGAATCGATGCCGAAGGCGTCGAGCGCGTGGCAGGTGGCGCAGGAGAGGTCGTGATTCTTCGAGATGCGCGTCTCGTGGTAGAGCACGCGGCCGAGCGCGACCTTTTCCTCGGTGATGGGACGGTCTTTGTGCTCGGCGACGGCCGGCAGCGTGCCGAACAGGGCCTTGGCCTTCTCGCGCAAGGCCTGTGCGGAGGGCGCCTGCACCACGGCTTGCTCGACCGCCGGCGCAGGAGCAGGCGCGGCAGGCGCCTCGCTCTTCGAACACGCTGCGCTCAAGACGAGCGCGCTCGCCTGCAGCATACGTACCGTGCGATTCATGGTTCCTCCATGCCTGCCACGCGGTGGCAGTGAAAGTGAGGCCTCCTCCCCTGGGACGCCTGCAGATGCGTCGCGGTTTAGCACGGGAGCGTCACAACATGGACACGGGATCGACGTCGACATGGCCGCGCGCCGGCGCGATTCCGTCTTCGATGCGTGACTGAAGCAGGTCGGCGACCCTGCGCAGGGCGGGACGCGAGCGACCGCGCAAGAACATGCGCATCCGGTAGCGGCCGCGCAGGCGCTCGATGGGCGCGGGGGCGGGCCCAAGCACCTGCACCGCCCGCTCGCGCACCTCCTGGGTCGACAGCGCCACCTGTGCGAGCTCGCGGATCACACCGCGCGCGACCTGCTCGTCGCCCGCATCGCAGCGCACCGCGACGAGCCGTGCGATGGGCACGTAGCCGAGCTCCCTGCGCGCCTCGATCTCCTCGCGATAAAAACCCTGGTAGTCGTGACTCAAGGCGTAACGCACGGCGTAGTGA
>CAYNOM010000230.1:0-8672 GCA_964398415.1 uncultured Polyangiales bacterium
GATCTGTACGCGCTCGGCTGCGTGCTCTACGAGTGTCTGACGGGTCAGGTGCCCTTCGTCGGCGAGACGATCCACGAGGTGCTGCAGATGCACCTCAAGACCAAGCCGAGCGCGCCCTCGGTGCTCAATCCCCACGTGTCGGCTGCCCTCGACGGGCTGGTGCTGCGCCTGCTCGAGAAGGAGCCGCGAGAGCGTGGCGCGCGCGCCCGTGACGTGAGTCGCGAGCTCGAAGCGCTCGGCGCCGAGGTGCAGCACCGAGACCCGCGGCCTTCACCGCGCGCCTATCTGTACCGCTCCGAGCTGCTCGGCCGCGACGCCGCGCTGCACGAGCTCGTGGGCCGACTCGAGGGTGTGCTGTCTGCGCGACGAGGTTTCGTGTGCTGCGTGGGGGGCGAGAGTGGTTGCGGGAAGACCCGTCTCGCGCTCGAGCTCTCACGCCATGCCCAGCGCGCAGGCTTTCGCGTGATCGCGGCGGTCTGCAATGCCGCAGCAGGCCCCTTGTATCCATTGCGACCCTTGCTCGAGGCCGTGGCCGAGCACTGCGCAGACCTCACGAAAGAGGCTCGAGACGCCTTCCTCGGCCCGCACGGGTCAACGCTCTCCCCCTTCATCGATCTGAAGATCCCCGCCCCAGAGGCGGCCGCAACGGAAGGGCTTTCGGCACGCGCCATCCGAGAACAAGTCTTGAGCGCCCTGCGTCACGCGCTTACGGCCCTGTGCGAGCACGAGCCGCTCGTCCTCGTGCTCGATGATCTGCAGTGGGGCGACGAGCTGACGCTTTCCTTCTTACTGTCCCTCGCAGAGCGGCCACTCGAGGGAGGTGCGCTGTTCGTCGTGTCGACCTACCGCAGCGACGACGTGCAGCCTGCGCTCGCGAGGCTGAATGAGAGCCCTGGCGTGCACCGCGTCGCACTCGCTCGGCTCGACTCCTACGCCTGCTTTCAGATGGTAGATGCCATGCTCGGCACCCCGTCTGCGCCGAGCACGCTGTCCGAGCTCGTGTGGAAGAAGTCTGGCGGCAACCCCTTCTTCATCGCCGAGTACCTGCACTCGATGTTGGGCGAAGGCCTCTTGCATCGTGACGCGCTCGGCAGGTGGCACGTCGACGACGCACTGCTCGAGCGCGAGGCCACGCTCAGCGTGCCGCAGCCAGTGCGCGTGGTGATCGAGCGACGCCTCGCGCGGCTCAGCCGAGAGGCTCGCCGCGCGCTCGAGGCCGCCTCCGTGCTGGGCCACGACATGAGCGCCGAGCTCATCGCCACACTCACGGGCCTCTCCGACGCGGCGCTGCTCGAGGCCACGAGCGAGCTCATTTCGCGCGCATTCTTGCAGGACCAAGCACATGGCGAGCTCAGGTTCGTCCACGATCGACTGCGCGAGGTGACCTACGATGCCTGCGGCGCGGCGAGCAAGCGTGAGCTTCACCGCGCGGCCGCCTTCGCCCTCGAAGCCCAACACCAGGACGAGCGCGGCTTCTTCTTGGTGTTTGCGACCCTCGCCCATCATTTCGAGCGCGCAGGCGAGATCGACCGCGCGATTCGCTATCTCGAGCGTGCCGGCGAGAGCATCAATCGGGCAGGTGGCCACCGGGAGGCCCTGTCGCATCTCGAGCGCGCCGAACGCCTGTGCGACGACCCGCGCGCCACCGAGGTCACGCCCCTGTTGCGCGCCCGCCTCGCCCGCCTCGCAGCGGACGCGGCCTTTGGCCTGGGTCGCCTCGAAGACTGCCGCGCCCATGCCGAACGTGCGCTGTGCATCCTCGGCATCGCGGTGCCCCGCGGGCGCCTATCGACCGGCCTGAGCCTTGTGTCGAATCTCGGCCGTCAGCTCGCGCACCTCGGCGCCCCCACGCTCACCGAAGCCCGCGACGAGCTCGCGCGCACGCGCCTCGCCGAGGCGGCCCTTGCAGCACAGCGCATCGCCGAGCGCCACTACTTCGCCTTCGACGCGGCCAGCATGATCGACGCGAGCCTGCTCTCGGTCAACCTCGCCGAGCGCGCGGGCAGCTATCCGCGGGTGCCGCGCACCTACGCCATGCTGGGTGTCACCGTGGGGCTCGCACGCCTCGATCGCCTGGCCGCACGCTACTTCGAGCGCGCCCTGAGCGGCGCGCGCAGCGCACACGATCTGTCGGGTCTCGTGTTCGCACGCTACGCCCAGGCTGCGCACCTGATCGGCAAGGGCCAGTGGAACGAGGTGCGTGAGGCCGCAAACGAGGCCTTCGAGTGCGCGGCCAGGCTCGGCGATCGTGCCGAGATCAACGTCGTGCAAACGGTCATGGGCCATGTCGAGTTCTATACGGGTGAGCTCGAAGCCTCCGCCGAGCGCTATGCGGCCATCGCGGAGTCGGCCAGCGAGACAGATAACCCACAGCATCACGCCTGGGGCCTGTACGCGCGCGCGCGGGCCCTGATCGAGCTCGGCGCCTCCACCGAGTCCCTCACGCTCTTGCTCGCCGCACGCGACGTGCTGAACACGCACCCCGAGCTCGCCTCGGAGATCATCTGCCATGGCCTGCTCGCGCGGGCCTACCTCGCCGAGGGCGACGAAGACGCGGCGCTCGGGGCCGCCCGCGAGGCCGAGGCGCGCATCCTCTCGGGTGCCCCGGTGGTCTTCTCGGCCTACAGCGGCTACGTGGGCGCGGCCGAGCTGCGCCTGCATCGCCTGAGAACCACCCAGGATCGCGCTGAAGCCGAGGCCGCACAGCGCATGAGACGCGCGCTGTCACGCTTTGCTGCGAGCTTTCCGATCGCGCGTCCCTCCGCGGCGCGCATCGCGTCCGAGCTCGCGCATCTCGGTGGACGCGCGGACAAAGCCATGAGCCTTGCGCGCGAGAGCCTCGACAGCGCAACGCGGCTCGGCATGCGCCACGACGCAGAGCTCGCACGGCGTCAGCTCGAGCGGCTCCGCCGTGCACCTCACGAGGAGAACCCATGACGAACAGCGAAGGTCCGAGGTACGTCGTACGCGGAGGCGAGCAGGTCTTTGCGCCACCGTTCATGCAGAAGGGCACGCGCATGCAGGGCTTCGTGCTGCGCGGTGACCTCGCAGCCCTGCAGGCCACCTGCGATCGCTATCTGAATGCACCGTCGGCCGGAAAGACGTCCTATCGCGTGCTGTCGCGGCACGTGCTGCTCGCCTACGCCCCCATCGCCTCGACCCAATCCACCGAGCCACCGGACAGCGAGCTCGGCTACACGCCCGAAACCGACGTGGCGTTTTGGATGTTGGTCGGCGCGGGACACGAGCGCGACGGAGTGTTCGTCCTCGATCGGCTGGCCTGGTTTCTGCCCTACGTCTGGGTGGACGTCCCGACGACCATGGCCACGGGACGCGAGGCCTACGGTTACCCCAAGGAGCTCGGTTGGCTGACGCTGCCCACCACCGCGAACGACCCGCTCGTGTTCGCCATGGAGACGCTCGTCTTGCCGACCTACTCACCAACCACACCTTTGACGAGGCGGCCGATCCTCAGCCTCCACAGGCAGCCGAGTGAAGCCGCGAGCGCGCGCCCATGGCACGACGTGAAGGAGGCCGTCGTCGATCTCGAGCACGTCTTCGCCGAGGAGCTCAAGAGCCCGATCGTGCCTGGACTCTCGTTTCTCGAGCACCTCCTCACCTACCTCGTGAAACGCGAGGTTCCGATGGTGTTCCTGAAGCAGTTTCGCGATGTCATCGATCCGACGCGGGCCTGCTACCAAGCCATCATCGAGTCGCCCGCCAGGGTCGTAGGCTGGCCGTCGGCAGGGCTGCTCGCGGGTGAGCACGTGATCACCCTCCACGACTACGCGAGCCACCCGGTGGCGCGCGACCTGGGGCTCGGCACCCCGGACGCGTCAGGCGTGTTGAAGCTCGAGGCAAGGCTCGGCTTTCGCGTCGACTTCGACTTCCTGGTCGAGCTCGGCACGCTGATCTGGGAAGCGGATAGCTGAGCGCGCGGGTCCACGGTGTCGACGCGACCTCGGACACGGTAGAACACGTTGCGCGACAACTTAGAACATGTTCTATTGACGCGGTGCAACCCGACCTCCTGAGCGCCGACTTCACGCTGGAGTACACCTTCAAACGCAGCCTGGGCCCCGTGCTCTCTGCGTTCTTCACCGCCTTGCGCGACGGTCGCGTGCTCGGCGTGCGCACGCCGAGTGGCCGCGTGCTCGTGCCCCCGTCCGAGTACGACCCCGACACTGCCGAGAGCCTTCACCAGCTCGTCGACGTGGCCGACACTGGGGTCGTCGTCACCTACGCCTGGGTGCGCGAGCCGCGCCCCAAGCATCCGCTCGCGCGCCCCTTCGCCTTCGCGCTGATCAAGCTCGACGGAGCCGACACGGCGCTCTTGCACGCGGTCGACGCGGGCGCTTCCGAGCGCATGCGAAGCGGCATGCGCGTGAAGGCGCGCTGGGCCGAGGCGCGCGTCGGAGCCATCACCGACATCGCATGCTTCGTGCCCGAGGAGGATGCGCCATGAACGAGCCCGTCACGCAGCAGCTTCAGACCGTACGCCTCGACTACCGCATCATCGCGCCCGAGGTGCTGACGCAGTTTTTGTTGGCGCTCAAAGAAGGTCGCATCCTCGGTCGGATTTGTCCCGCGACGAACCGCGTGTACTGCCCCCCGCGCGCGGGCTCGCCCACCCATGGCGTCGACATGGGCGAGTTCGTCGACGTCAAAGACGAGGGCACGCTCACCACGTTCTGCGTCGTCAACGTGGCCTTCGAGGGCCAAGTGATGAAGGTGCCTTACATCTACGGCGCGATCCTGCTCGACGGTGCGGACACGCCGTTTCTGCATTTGGTCGACATGAACGCCGAAGAAGCGCGCATGGGCCTTCGCGTGAAGGCCGTGTGGCGGCCCGAAAAAGAGCGCGAGGGGAGCTTCACCGACATTCGCCACTTCGTCCCCTCGGGCGCGCCCGACGCCAGCTACGAGTCCTACGAGGAGTACCTGTGATGCGCGAGATCGCTGTCGTGGGCTTTGCCCAGACGCGGTTCGTCGAGCACGAGCCGCGCCGTGACGAGGTCGAATTGGTGCGCGAGGTGGTCAACCGCGCGCTCGCTGAGGTTGGCATCGCGCGCAGCGAAGTCGGCTTCTTTTGCTCGGGGAGCTGCGACTACGTGCAGGGCGTGCCCTTCTCGTTCGTGGCTGCCGTCGATGCCCTGGGCGCATGGCCGCCCATCTCAGAGTCGCACGTCGAAATGGACGGCGCGTTCGCGCTCTACGAGGCCTACATCAGGCTTCAGCACGGCGACATCGACACCGCGCTCGTGTACGCGTTCGGAAAGCCTTCGCTCGGCGACCTCTCCGATGTGCTGTCCCAACAGCTCGATCCTTACACCATGGGCCCCCTGTGGGCCGATCCCGACAGCCTCGCAGCCCTGCAAGCACGGGCCCTGATCGATCGGGGCAAGGCCACCGAGGCCGACTTCGCGCGCATCGCGGCGCGCAGCCTCGTCAGCGCCACCCAAAACCCGGCCGCCCACGCGGGTCGACAGGTCACGCGCGAACAGCTCCTCGATGCGCCGCCCTACCTCGATCCCTTGCGTCGCTCCGACTGCGGCACGCGCAGCGACGGCGCCGCGTGCGTGATCCTGCAGACGCGTGAGCGCGCCATCGACAACGCGCGCACTCGCGGCATCCGCCCCGCCTTCATCCGTGGCCTCGATCATCGCATCGAGAGCATGCAGCTCGGGCTGCGTGATCTGACGCGCTCGGCCTCCACCGAGCTCTGCGCCGCGCGCCTGCGCACCCGAGAGCTGAGCCTCGACGTGGCCGAGCTTCACGCGCGCTATGCCCACGAGGAGCTGATACTCGGCGAGGCCCTCGGCCTTTCGGATCGCGTGTCGATCAACCCCTCGGGCGGGTGCTTCGGCGCCGATGCGCCCATGGTGTCGGGGCTCGTGCGCATCGGTGAGGTGGCCCAGCGCATCTTCACCGCAGAGGTCACGCGCGGTCTCGCGCACGCGTCGAGCGGACCATGCCTACAACAAAACCTCGTCTGCCTGCTCGAGGGGGAGTGAGATGGCCGAGCCTTGTGCCGTAATCGGAGTGGGACAGACGAAGCACGCGGCGCGTCGAGGCGATCTGTCGATGCCAGGTCTCGTGCGCGAAGCCGCCCTGCGCGCCCTCGAGGACGCGGGCCTCGGCTTCTCGGACATCGATGCCGTGGTGATCGGCAAGGCCCCCGACATGTTCGAGGGCGTGTGCATGCCGGAGCTGTTTCTCGCGGACGCCCTCGGCGCGGTCGGCAAGCCCATGTTGCGCGTGCACACAGCCGGCAGCGTCGGCGGCTCGACGGGCGTGGTGGCGAGCCACCTGGTTTCCTCCGGGGCCCACGCGCGCGTGCTCGCCGTGGCCTGGGAGAAGCAGAGCGAGAGCAACGCCATGTGGGCGCTCAGCGCGCAGCGCCCCTTTCAACCGCCTTTGATGGCGGGCGCGGGCGGTTACTTTGCGCCGTTGATTCGCGCCTACATGCGCCGTAGCCACGCGCCAGACGACGTGGGCATCAAGGTCGCGGTCAAAGACCGCAGAAACGCGCTCAAGAATCCCTACGCGCATCTGCGTCTCGAGAACATCAGCGAGGCCATGGTGCGCGAGTCGCCCATGCTCTGGGATCCGATTCGCCACCTCGAGACGTGTCCTTCGTCCGACGGCGCGTGCGCGGTGGTGATCGGCAATGAGGCCGCCGCCGCGCGCGTGCAGAAACCAGCCTGGATCCGCGGCACCGCCCTACGCAGCGAGCCGACCATCTTCGCCGCGCGCGATCAGGTCAACCCCCAGGCGGGCCGCGACTGCGCCAAGGCCCTCTACGCGGAGGCTGGTATCACGCGGCCGCGCGAAGAGATCGACTGTGCCGAGCTGTACGTGCCGTTCAGTTGGTTTGAGCCCATGTGGCTCGAGAACCTGGGCTTTGCCGATGCTGGCGAAGGTTGGAAGCGCACGCTTGCCGGCGACACGGAGATCGGCGGCAGCCTGCCCGTCAACATGTCGGGGGGGGTTTTGTCTTCGAACCCCATCGGCGCCTCGGGTCTTCTGCGCTTCGCAGAGGCCGCACAGCAGGTGCGAGGCCTCGCCGGCGAGCACCAGGTGGACGGTGCCAAGACCGCCCTCGGCCACGCCTACGGCGGCGGCTCGCAGTTCTTCGCCATGTGGATCGTGAGCCACGACAAGCCCTGACCCCTCGGACCCCAAGCCACGAGACGGTGAGCCCATGCACTTCAACATCGCAGATCTATTCGAGAGCATCGTCGACGTCGTCCCCGATCGCGAAGCATTGATCTCTGGCGAACGACGCGTGAGCTACGCCGCGCTCGAGGCGCGCGCCAATCAGGTGGCCCACTTTCTGAAGAGCCGTGGTGTCGGCGCCGGCGACCACGTCGGGGTCTACCTTTACAACGGGGCCGAGTTTCTCGAGATCGTGCTCGGTGCGCTGAAGCTTCGCGCGGTACCGATCAACGTCAACTATCGCTACGTGGCCGACGAGCTCACGTACATGATCGACAACGCCGATCTGAAGGCGCTGTTCTTCGAGCGCGAGCTCTTGCACGTGGTGCTCGAATCGGCGTTGGGCTTTGCCTCGCTCCACACGCTGGTGGCGGTCGAGAGCATCGGATCAGACGTGACGATCCCGCTCGATCTGGGCGCGAAGGAGGCGCTCCCCTACGAGCAAGCCATCCAGCAGGCGCCGAGCACGCGCGACTTTCCAGAGCGCAGCGGTGACGACCTGTACATCGTGTACACCGGTGGCACCACGGGGATGCCCAAGGGTGTCATGTGGCGCCATGAAGATGTGTTCTTCGCCGGGCTCCAGGGCGGAAATCCAGGCGGGCCCGCGATCAAGACGCCCGAAGAGCTGGCCGAGCTCGTCAAGAAGAAGCCGCTCGCCATGACGTTCATGCCGCTCGCACCGTTCATCCACGGTGCGGCCCAATGGGCGGCGTTCATCGCGTTCTTCCAGGGCGGTAAGGTCGTGATCGTTCCGGGGCGGAGCTTTCAGCCGAAGCTCACCTGGCAGCTCGTGGAGCGCGAGAAGGTCAACACCCTGACGATGGTCGGCGACGCCATGGCGCGCCCGCTGATCGACGCCTACGACCTAGCGCAGAAGCCGCCCTCGCTGATGATCATCGCCTCGGCAGGCGCCATCTTGTCTGACGCCGTGAAGGATGAGCTCAAGCAGAAGCTCGGCGCCGTGATGGTGCTGAACAGCTTCGGCTCGAGCGAGTCCGGTCACAGTGGCCATGCCATTCCTGGGCTCGACAAGGGTAAGGACGGTCGGGTCAGCTTCAAGATGGACGACACCGCGCTCGTGCTCGACGAAGTCACCCTCGAGCCCCTCGAGCGCGGCTCCCCCAAGCTCGGCAAGTACGCGCGCACCGGCCGGCTGCCCCTCGGCTACTACAAGGACGAGAAAAAGACCGCCGAGACCTTTCCTGTGATCGCCGGCAAGCGCTACGTGATTCCTGGCGACTACGCCATGGTCGAGGCCGACGGCCGCATCACGCTGTTCGGGCGCGGCGCAGTGTGCATCAACAGCGGCGGCGAAAAGGTCTTCCCCGAGGAGGTCGAGGAAGTGCTGCTCGATCATCCGGCAGTGAAGGACGCGCGCGTTGTCAGCCTGCCCGATCCGCGCTTTGGCCGGAAGGTGGTGGCGGTGGTGCAGCCCGAAGGCGTAGCGGCGG
>CAYNOM010000231.1:0-8634 GCA_964398415.1 uncultured Polyangiales bacterium
GTGCTCGAGTTCGAGACGGATCTCGGTGGCACCCACGTCAACGGCGTCGACATGATTCGTTGGAACGACGAGGGCAAGATCGTCGACTTCAAGGTCATGATCCGACCCCTGCGCGCGATTCAGTTGATTCACCAAATGATGGCGTCGCAGCTCGAAAAGCGCTGAACGCAGCTCTCGAGGGAGCGAGGGCAGCGTCAGCGTTGCTTGCGGGCACGCCGGGCTTCGGTCTTCGTCTCGCGCTCGCGCGCCTCGTCGGCGTTCAGCAGCGCGACCTCGAGCTCGGTCAGGGCGTTTTCGAGCTCGGCGCTGGCCGTGCTTCGGAGTGTACGCCGCACCTGCGATGTGGGCCGATGGCGCTCTCTTTCGCCCGCGCTCGCGCGTTTTTCGTCGCGCTGGGCGGCGCGGCTCGCCGCGCGCCGAGCCCCCAGCACGAGGCAATTGCCCTTGATGCGGTGGGCGGCACGGCGCACGGCGTCGAGGTCGTGCGCCCGCTCGGCGCGCTCGAGCTCTACGAGCAGCTCGCGGTTTTCGCTCACGAGCTTTGGCCCCATGCGCGACAGGAGCGAGCGCCCGCGCGCGTCTTTTTGTGCCACGAGCTCGCTCACCACCTGCGGATCGAGCACCGCGTTCTTGTGGGGCTCGGCGCGCGCCGACTTCTGCTCGCGCTCGCGCGCCTCGCTTGGGCTCGTCTCGAAGCCGAGCTGGACTACGAGGTCGGACAGGTCTTTCAGGCGCACCGGCTTGACGAGAAAGCCGTCCATGCCCCCCGCTGGGCCGATGGCCAGGGCGCGCCCGAAGGCGTCCGCCGTCAGCGCCACGATGTGCGGCCTGCTCCCGTGCGGCGCGGTGTGGGCGCGAATCAGCTGGGCGGCCGTGAGCCCGTCGACGTCGGGCATCTGCAGGTCCATGAGGATCAGATCGAAGGGCTGCCTCTGGCTGAGCGCGACCGCCTCCTCGCCACCCGCCGCCAGCGTGGTGTCGATGCCCAGGCTCCGCAGCATCTCGCCCATCAACACGCGCACCGCAGGGCTGTCGTCGACGAGCATCACGCGGGCGGGGCGTGTCGAGTCGTGAGACTCCCGATGGCCCACGGGGAGCGCGCGGCTCGCGCTGGCCGCGGGCTCACGCACAGGCAGCTCGACGGCGAAGCACGAGCCCTTGCCCGGGCGCGACGTCACCTCGATGCGACCGCCCATGCCGTCCGCGAGTTGCTTGGCGATCGAGAGGCCGAGCCCCGTGCCTCCGAAGCGGCGCGCGATCGAGCCGTCTGCCTGCGCAAAGGGCTCGAAGATGCGCTCCTTGGCCTCGTCCGAGATGCCGATGCCGGTGTCGTGAACCTCGATGCGAATGAACCCCGACGAGCCTCGCTTCTTCGCGGGCAGCGCGCGCACGGTCACCTCTCCCGAGTCGGTGAACTTGATCGCGTTCGAGAGCAGGTTGGTGATGATCTGCCGCAGGCGCAGGCGATCGGTCTGGATGTGCCGAGGCGCGCGCGGCGCGACCTCGAGCTTCAACGAGAGCCCCTTCTCACGCGCCAAGGGCTTTGCCCCTTCGACGATGCTCGCGAGCTTTGCGCGAAGGTCGGCCTCTTCGTACACGAGCTCGACGGGCCTCGCCTTGAGCGCGGCCATGTCGTGCACGTTGCCGACGATGCCGAGAAGCGCCTCGGCTTGCTCGATGATCGAGGCGAGGTGCCGTTCGAGGTCTGGCCCGCCCGCGTCGCGCTGAAGCAGCTGCGTATAGCCGAGGATGCACTGGAGCGGGGTACGCAGCTCGTGGCTCACGTTGGCGAGGAACTCGTTGCGCGCCGCGGCCGCTTGCTCGACCAGCACGAGCGCCTCACGCAGCCGCTCCTCGGCGAGCTTGCGCTCGTGGATGTCGCGAACGCTCGTGCGATGGCCGAGGGCGTGGCCTGCATCATCGGAGAACGACTGCCACGAGATGGCTGCCCAGCGCTCTGAGCCGTCCTTGCGACGAATGCGAAACTCGACATCGTTGCCCGAGCTGCCCTTGCGCGCGGAGGCCATCACCTGTCGGATGCGCCCGTGATCCTCGGGATGCACCGCCGACAAGGGATAGTCGCGCATGCGCATGCACTCTTCGACGCCGTAGCCCGTCATGCGCTCGACCGCGGGGTTGACCCAGCGCAGCTGGCCGCGCGGCGAGAGCCACGACTCCCAGTCGTAGGTCGCATCGGCCACTTGGCGAAAGGCCGCGAGGGGGATCGGTTGCTCGCGGGAGCGACTCATGATCGCGGCTCGACCCAGCCACGCTCGATCGCGTAGCGCGTGATGCTGGCGACGTCGCGCAGGTTGAGCTTGTCGCGAATGTGCATGCGGTGGTTCGCCACCGTCTTCTCGGTCAGTCCGAGCTCTCCGGCGATCTCCTTGCTGCTCATGCCGCGTGCCACGAGCTGTAGCACTTGGCGCTCGCGCAGCGTGAGCTTCACGCTCGTCGCACGCGACCTGACGCCCTGGCGCAAGAGCTCGGCCGCGGTGGCGCAGAAGTACGTGCCACCGCTCGCGACGTGCTCGACCGCGTGCTTGAGCTCGCTCAAGGCGGCGCCCTTCACCACGACGCCGTGGGCCCCGGCCTCGAGCGCGTCTTGAACCACCTCGACCTTTTCGTGCGCGGTGACGAGCAAGATGCGCGTGCGTCTGAGCTGATCGCGCACCGCGCGCAGGGCATCGATGCCCGACTCATCGGACAGCACAGCATCGAGGATCAGCAGGTCGGGGGCGAGCTTCGGCAGCATTTTTCGAACCTCGCTGCCCGAGCCGAATTGCGCGAGCACCTGGTAGCGCGGATCCGCGTCCAGGATTTCGACCAGCATCTCGCGGAACACGGTCTGGTCGTCGACGACCACTACGCTCAAGCTCATCGCGCGGGGCTCCCCATGCTCAAAGGGTACTCACCACCATAGGTTGCGTCATCCGCTCGCCGAAAGCGCGCGCCCAGGATCGAGTGAGTCATCCACCTCCCTGTGCATGGGTAGTTCTGCTCATGGTCTTCCGGGCCGCTGGACTCACCTTGAAGGAAGGTGTTTTGACGAGGAGGGTGCGATGGCAGGGTCCGTGCTGAAGGGAATGATCTTGGGGCTGGCTGTGGCCGCTTGCGGGGGATTCGTCGGGTCCCATGCCCAGGCAGAGACGGCCGAGCAGGCTGTGGAGAGCGCCTCGTTGCTCGCGATGCCGGGAGCCCGCGTCGATGCGAAGCTCACGCGCGTGCACCAGGTGGGCAAGGCCCCGATGCACGTGTCGGCAGGTGTGCGCGTCTACGTCCCCGCTTCGGAGGGGATGTCGAAGGAGTACCTGACGCGCCTCGTCGAGGCCGAGATCGCACGGGGCACCGGGCCGCTCGCGGTCGAGGGTCTTCAGGTGTCCGTCAGGGGCGAGGGCTCTGGCTATCACGTGGAGCTACGCAGCGGCAGCACGGACGACGCGCGCGCCCTCTACGAGCGCGTCTCGGCCGCACTCTCTCGCTGAGCCCAAACGCGCCGGCCCCTGAGCTCGAGGCCTGTCAGTTGAAGCACGCCTGAACGGGGGCGCACTCGGTGCCCGCGTTCAGGGTGCAGCGGAACAGGGGCGAGAGCACGGGCTGCATCGTGCAGTTGGCTTCGCAGTTCGCCATGTCCGAGAGGGCGTCGGCGGTCTGCATGTCGGCGATACCAGAGGCACAAGGCACGATGTTGGCGCAGGAGGCCTTGCACTCGTCGGCCGTGAGCGGCTCGGATTCGCACAGGTCTTTGATCTGCGCGTTCATGTTCAGCGACGGGTAGAAGCCCGTGATGTCGGTGCTGTTGCAGGCAGTGTCCGCGTTCCAACGGGCGGCGAACATGTCGAGCCCGCCTTCCCCCGTCGCGAGGTCTGCGCAGTTCGACTGCGACAGGCCCTCGCCGAGCGTCTTCGCATTGTCGACGGCCGCGTCGACGCACTGCTCTTGGCTCAGATAACAGCTGGCGATGCGCGTAAACGCCGCCACGCACTCGGGCTCCTGGCCCGTGATGCCCACAGGGGGCATGCCCGCGTCGTTCTCGTTGCCGGCGTCCGCCGTGCCCGAGCCGCTGTTGCCGCCGTTGCCTGCGTTGCCGCCGTTGCCGTTCGTATCACCGCCCGATGCGCCAGCGTCGGAGGTGTCACCGGCACCGACGTTGTCGTTGGCGCTCGAGGTGCTGTCGTCTCCTCCGGCGCCGCAGTGCATGCCGCCGAGGGCCAAGAGGGAGATCGCGAGTCGGGTGGTCTTCGTCATGCTGGGGGTTAGACCTTGGCTCAAGGCCTTGTGCTGCGAGGACTCTCACGAGGTGATCCAGGCTACGCTTCTGGAGCGCATGGGCCTTCAGTGTCGATGCTTGGTCTCGACGCGCAAGGGGCCGTTGCTGCACGATCAGGTGAATGAGCTCGATGTGGCTGGCCGTCCTGAGCGCGCTGCTGCTTTTCGCCTGCTCCGGCCCCTCGCCTGGCGGGCCTACCTCGACCGACACGGCGGAGCCTGTTGATTCTGGCGCGGGCCATGGTCGGGATGCAGACGCCGGCGTCGAGGGAAGCAAGCGGCCGAGCGACGCCATCGTCCCTTTGTTCGACGCGACGACCGCGCTCGAGCCCGAGGTGCTGTTCGATCGCGGCGACGCCATCGTCACACGCTTCGGCGACAGAGCCCGCGACCGTCACGCGCGGGAAGCGCAATTTCAGAGCTACGACCACTACTTGCCGCACTACTGGGAGCACCGCACGGCACGCTTCGTGTTCACAGACTACGTCGCAAAGGGCGGGTCCACGATCGACGTGTCGTGCGTGACCGAGTGGAAGCTTGGTCCTGCGGAGTTTCGCGCGTGGTATCGCGGCGTGGGCACGGTGGCGCACTACAGCGGCAACTACGCACCGCTGGTCACGGTTGAAGGTCCAGGCACCTACGACAACGACCACGTCAAGATCAGCGACGGCGGTACGCAGTACAAGTACAGCTACACGATCAAATCCGCGTTCGAGCTGGACGGCAGTGAGGTGTCGCTTTCGGTCGGGCAATTCATGGAGTTCGAGCCCAGCCAATTCCTCGACGCGCCCCCCGTGGGCCGCGCCAACTACTACGGGACGACGTACTTGTACGAAGTCGGCCGCGGCGGGCTCGCGCCCTGGTACACCGTGGGCAGCTTCGACGACCAGGACTCGGAACGCGAAAACTCGCATCCCCTGCCTCGTGAGGCATGGCTCGGCGGTCGCACGACGCTTCCCTATCAGTACTCGGATGAGCCCGACAATCACTTCATGCAGATGGCTACCAACCTGTCCAGCGTGAACGCCCAGCCGTTCGTGCGCGGCAGGCGCGTGCATCACACGGACATGCTCGATGGCACCCACGACGAGAGCCCCGACAACGGTATCTTCGAGGAGCTCGTGGGGCTCGCGGGTCCCCATTACGTGAATCGCTCCTGCGACGCCTGTCACAAGCGCAACGGACGAGCTCCCGTCGCCGACGTCGGACAGCCGCTCGACAAGTGGGTGTTCAAGGTGGCGGCCGAAGATGGCAGCGCCGACCCGCTGCGCGGACGGGTGCTCCAGCCTCACCAGGTCGGCGAGGGCTCGAGTTCCGAGGGCGAGGTGTCGATCGCGCGGTGGGTGGACGGGCCTCGCGGGCTGCGTGCGCCTCAATACGCGTTCAGCGCCGAGGCGCCCGCGCTGTTCTCGGCGCGCATCGCGCCGCAGCTCGTGGGGCTCGGTCTGCTCGAAGCCGTGCCCGAGGCCGAGGTGTTGGTTCGAGAGGATCCCGACGATGTCGACGGCGACGGCATCTCCGGCCGCGCGCAGGTGATCCGAGAGCCGGTGACCGGCACGCCGCGACTTGGGCGCTTCGGGTGGAAGGCAGGTGCGAGCAGCCTGCGGCACCAGATCGCCGCTGCGCTGAACACGGACATGGGCGTGATGACCAGCGTCTTGCCGCAGCCCGATTGCGGACCCATGCAGCCGGGCTGCGGAAACGGGGGCGCTGCGGAGCTGTCGGATGAGCGACTCGACGAGCTCGTGAGGTACGTCGCGTTGCTGGGCGTACGGGCGCGTCGCTCGCTGGATGACGCGGTGGCGCGTAGGGGCGAGACCGTATTCGAGGACATCGGGTGCGCGGCGTGCCACCTGACGAGTCTGCGCACGAGCGCCCAGCACCCGTTTGCCGAGCTGCGCGATCAGGAGATTCACGCCTACACGGATCTGTTGCTCCACGACATGGGCGAGGGACTCGCCGACGCACTGTCGGAGGGCGAAGCCAGTGGGGCGGAGTGGCGCACGACGCCCCTGTGGGGCCTGGGGCTGTCGGCCTGTGTGACGGGCGGCTTGACCGGTCCGTTTCAGGACGAGGTTTGCGTGCCCCACCACGCCTACCTCCACGATGGCCGCGCGCGCAGCATCGAGGAAGCGATTCTGTGGCACGGCGGCGAGGGCAAGGCGTCACAGGAGGCCTACGACGCCCTGAGCCAAGACGACCGCGCCGCGCTGCTCCGTTTCCTCGAGTCGCTCTGAGCTCGCGCGCTGCCCTGGGTCGCACGTCCCAGGCGAGCCTCGTCAGTCGGGGCTTGGGCCGGCATCAGCAACGCCGGCGTCGGCGTCTGTCCCCCCGTCGCAGGCAGCCACCGGCGTCTCGTCGCCTGCAAGCAACGGGTCGAGCTCTGGCGCGCTGCCCTCTCCCTCGAGCAGACAGCGCCCCTGACACTCAGGGGTCGATCCCTCCCAGGCTTCTCCGAGCTCACAACCCGCCGCGTACTCGCCGAAGGACTGCACCGCCAGGTTGACGCCGGCTTCGTCGTAGTAGTGGTATTTGGCGCGATCGAACTTGAAGCGTCCGAGCACGCGACGACCGTCTGCACAGCGGTAGGCCCGATAGCCCTCGATGGCGCGCCTGTCCCACTCGCCGCGCAGGACCTGCATGCGTTCGTCGAAGCTGCGGCAAGGGCACTCGAGGGGCAAGCGGCACTCTCTCGGGCCATCGGGATCGCAGAGAGCGAGCCCTAGGTAGCGGTCGAGGCTGCCGCCAAGCTCGAGGATGCAGCCCGGAGTGCACGAGATTTCGGGGCCGCGAACGCTCACATCGCAGCTCTCCTTGGCGTAGGTTCCCTCTTCACGGATCGACTCGAGCTCGCGACCGCGGAAGTAGTAGTAGTTCGCGCGGTCTGATTTCACGCGCGCCACGACGCGGTAGTTGTCGCAGGTGTACACCGCATACTGGGGCCTCTCCTCGTCCTCGACGGCGTCCGCCCGGTCGATGCGCACGTCCTCCACGCGCGCGGGCAGGTCCGGGCAGCCACTCGCGCAGAACAGCAGCGGCTCGACGCACTCGGGAGGGAGCCCCGGAGGCTCGGATTCGGGCTTGTCCGCACATGCGGCGAGCGGCAGACACAGGACAAGGCAAGCAGCAGCTCTACGACGGTTCATGAAGTCCTCGACGGCGCGACGAAGGGGTAGCATCGGTGCAGCGCCTAACACACGTGGCCTGGCTGCCCATTCCAACGTGCCGGGCGGACAACACTCACGGAAAGGGTCCGACATGATCAAAGCGGAATCGACCTCCAAGTCTTCACCACCCTCCTCCGAGCGCGCCGTCGCGACGGTGATCGACGCGCGTCCCCGCGACCTCGGCGGATTGGAGGTTCGCCGCGTTCTTCCGGCTGCAGCGCGTCGCAGGGTGGGCCCCTTCACCTTCTTCGATCAGATGGGCCCCGCCACGTTCGATCCCGGTCGAGGCCTCGACGTGCGCCCCCACCCGCACATCGGCCTCGCGACGGTGACGTACCTCTTCGAAGGCGAGATCCTTCATCGCGATAGCCTTGGGTCGCATCAAGCGATTCGTCCCGGTGATATCAACTGGATGATCGCCGGCCGAGGCATCGTCCATTCGGAGCGCACGCCGCCGGAGCAGCGGCAGAATGGCTCTCGCCTGTACGGGTTGCAGCTCTGGGTCGCGCTGCCGCTCGAGCACGAGCAAGCCGAGCCCTCGTTTCGACACTACCCCGCCTCGACCTTACCCGAGCGTGAACATGGAGGTGTGCACCTGCGTGTGCTCGCGGGCTCGGCCTACGGTATGACGTCGCCCGTCGAGGTCCTGTCGCCGCTCTTCTACGTCGACGTCGTGATGTCCGAAGGCAGCGAGCTCACGCTTCCAAGCGGTCACGACGAGCGAGCCGTCTACGTCGTCGACGGAGCCCTGCAATGCGGCACCGAGCGGGCCGACGTCGGTCGCATGCTGATCTTCACCAAGGACGCCGACCTCGTCCTTCGGGCCGAATGTGCGACTCGCCTCGTGCTCCTCGGCGGGGCTGAGCTCCCGGGCGAGCGGTACATCGAGTGGAACTTCGTCTCGAGCTCGAAGGAGAGACTCGAGCAGGCCAAGCGCGACTGGCGGGAACAGCGCTTTCCCAAAGTGCCCGGCGATGACGTCGAATTCATCCCGCTTCCAGAATGACGGCGCCTACTCCGTAACGATGACGTCGAGCAGGCGCCTCGTCGCAGCCAGCATGTCGCCTTCTTCCCCGTTCGACAGCACGGCGATGCTGACGGATAGCTCCGGGACGTACATCAGCCGCGTCCGAAAGCCCGGCATGCCGCCGCCGTGACCGACCGTGCGCAGGCCCGCGTGCTCGATCACGTTCGTGCC
>CAYNOM010000232.1:0-8622 GCA_964398415.1 uncultured Polyangiales bacterium
GCACCGCCGTCGTCGCCGCCATTCCCGGCGGATCCGCCGTTGTTGCCGGCGTTTGCGCCGCCACCGCCGTTGCCGCCGTTGCCGCCGACCGGGTCGGTCACGTTGTCGGTGCCGTTGCCGCCGTTCGAGGCCGCGCCACCACCGCCGCCGTTATCTGCACAGCCGAGGGCCACCGCACAAGCAAGAGCCGTCCACTTCCCCAAAGCTTTCATGTCGAAGCGCCTCCCAACCGCAGGCACACACACGCACCTACGCAAGCCTCTCCATCTTGGAGAAAGCGGCGCTCGACGCAACACGCAACATCAAGAGACGTCGGCCGCCCGTGACAGTGCGCACGGCGGGGCTCTTACGCCACGTGAGACGCGTCGCCGAAATACTCGATTCTCAAGGGAGAATCGCATCGAGATGGACGCAGAAGCGCCCTCGACCAGCCACGGGGACAGCGACTAACACGGATAGACGCCGAAACTTGTGACCCGCGTCTATGCAGCGGTCAGCGCGAGTAGTGCACCACGAGCTGGACTTCGGCAGCGCTGAGCGTGTCGCGGTTGGCCTTCTCGAGCCAGTGGGCCACACATTGCGCAGCGGTGCGGTCGGGCAGGTCGGAGTGGCTCTTCTTGACCTTGGGCGTCTTGCCCTTGTTGACGCTCACATCGAGGGAGATGGATCCGTCGCGGTCGCGTGCACGACGCGCGATCTTGCGTCGGCAATCGAGCAACCCGGACAGGCGCATCTTGAGATCACGATGCAGCTGCTCGAGCGCCTCGCGCGCCACCGCCTCGGCCGTCAACTCGAAGCGGACTTCGCCGCCCTGGGTGCCCGCTTCGCTCTGGATCTGTCCGCCCGGCACCTTGCGCACCGGCACGGCGTGCTCACGCGCCATGTTTCGATCCAAGAGCTCGCGCATGCTCGCGCTGGGATTGCGCAGGTCGATCGCCACCAGCACGCCCGCGTCCCTCACCTTCGCCGCGCGCAGGTCGGTGCTCGACAGCACCTTGCGCATGCACTCGGCGAGCTTCGAATCTCCGGTCTCGTTGCTGGTGATCTTGGTGCGCGGCGCCCTTTGTCCCATCGCCTCGAGCTGGATCACCACCCTGCCCTCGACGCGCGCGTTGTGGCTCATGGCTTGACCGAAGCAGGTTCGAAGCTCCGGCATCTTGCGCTGCACGGGCTGACTCACCGTTGCCACGAGGTCGCGGCCGGGTAGAGGGGACACGGACAGCCGCACGCTCGTCTGGGCGCGCACACTGCCGTCTGCCGCGCTCAGCCCCATGGCAGCTGGCATATCACCCGGCGCCTCCGCGCGCGTGGTGCTGGGAAGAAGCAAGAGATAGAGCAGTGAGCCGATGATCAGGGGGCGAGGCACAGACTGATAGTCTGCTGGCAGCCTGCTTTGGGCAACCGCTGCGCGCGCGTGCACGACATTTTCGTGAGAGCGCTGACTACCCTTGGCGACGCTGTCCCACAGTGCGCAGAAAAATGAGCGCTAGCCCACCGAGCGCCACGCCGAACCACAACGTGGCAAGGCGCACGAGGATGGTGGCGGCCGCCGCCGTGGCCGGGGTGATCTGTTCGGACACCGCGCGAAGCAAGCCCGTCATGCCGAGCTCGGCCACCCCGAGCCCGCCCGGCAACATGGCGAGCGCACCGGCCAAGGTGCCCGCGGCGTACGCGAACGACGCACCGAGCAGCGAGCTTTCGGTGTCGTGAAAGCCCCGCACGATTTCGTAGGTGGCGAGACACTCGAGTCCCCAGCCGAAAAGCGCGAAGAGGCCGCCCACCACGAACGGGCGCGGCCGCGTGAGGACGTAGAGCGCCTCGTAGGCCTCCCGCAGGCGCGGCACGATGCGCGCGAGGGGACGAACCTCCTCGAGCCTGTCGAAAAACCACATGGCCAGTGAGCGCACCGTGGCAAACAGCACGATGCTCAGCACGAACAGGGCCCCGAGCACCGTGATCGCGCGCCCGTGCTCGAAGCTCACGCTCGACACGGCCACGAGCAACACCAGCGCCACGAGATCGGTCATGCGCTCGGCCACCACGATAGACGCGGTGCGCGACACGCCCACCCCGCGATAATCGTGCAGCAAGAGCGACTTGAAGACCTCGCCCATCTTGCCCGGCGTCACGCTCATCAGGAAACCAGACAGAAACACGAGCAAGCTCTGCCCGATGGGTACGCCCTGGATGGCGAGCACGTTCAAGTAGTACTGCCAGCGTACGAAGCGCAGCGCGTAGTTGCCGAGCACGAGGGCAAGTCCGACGAAGAAGGCGCGCGATTCGAAGCGCGACAGGCTCTCGCCCAGGGCTCTCACGTCGCTCACCACCGAAAGGACAGCAAAGACGAGGACGGCCAGCACGAGCGTCACCGTGATCTTGCGGCCGAGCCGACTCGGGGTGGAGGTCTTTGCCTCGCGGCGCTCGCTCATCGCGGCCGAGGTTGGCATGGAGCCTCCGGGGCAGCCAGCAGCCGCGACTTACGCAGGCACGTCTGTAGCGACCGCGGCGCGTTCGTGACAAAACTCCGCCCATGTCGAACACCGAGCGTCGCGACTTCCGGCACACGAAGATCATCTGCACCATCGGGCCGGTCAGTGACTCGTCCAAGATGATTCAGAAGCTGGCGCTCGCCGGGATGAACATCGCGCGCATCAACATGTCGCACGGCACGCACAAGTCGGCGCTCTTGATCTCACGGCGCATCCGCAGCTTGAACAAGAGCCTGAACCATCCGGTGTCGATCCTGCTCGACCTCCAGGGCCCCGAGATCCGCACGGGCGAGCTCAAGCAGAACATCGACCTCAAGGTGGGTGAGATCTTCTCGTTCACGGTGCTCTCGGAAGAAAACCCCGAGGAAAAGAGCGTTCACGTCAACTACGGCGATCTCATCAAGGACTTGAAGGCCGGCAACAAGGTCACGGTCGACAACGGCCTGATCAACCTCGAGGTGCTCGACATCACCGAAGGCAAGCTGCGCTGTCGCGTGCTCGACGGCGGAACGCTCGGCTCACGCAAGCACATCAACTTGCCGGGCGTGCGCGTCAACCTGCCCTCGATCACCGAGAAGGATCGCAAGGACATCGCCTTCGGCGTCGACAACGACGTCGACTTCATCGCGCTCTCCTTCGTGCGCTCGCCCCAAGACGTGCTCGACGCGCGCGAAATCGTGCAGGACAAGGGCGGCCACGCCCGCTTGATCGCAAAGATCGAGAACCAAGAGGGCGTCGATCACTTCGATCGCATTCTGGAGGTCGCCGACGGGATCATGGTCGCGCGCGGCGATCTGGGCGTCGAGGTGCCGATCGAGGAGCTGCCGCGCATCCAGCGCGAAATCGTGCGCAAGTGCGCCATCGCGGGCAAGCCCGTGATCGTGGCGACGCACCTGCTCGAGTCGATGATCTCCTCGCCCACGCCCACGCGCGCCGAGGTCACCGATGTCGCCAACGCCGTGTACGAGCAGGCCGATGCCATCATGCTCAGCGGCGAGACCGCCACCGGCAAATACCCCGCGCGCTGCGTCGAGATGCTCGACCGCATCGCGCGCCAAACCGAGAAGCAGCCCGCCCACGACTTCCATTCGCTGCGCAGCCCCGAGGGCACGCGAGACGAGCTCGCGCGTAGCGCCTGTCGGCTGGCCGACTCGCTCAAGTCGCCTGCCATCGTGGTGATCACGCGGCGTGGCATGCTCGGACAGCTCGTCGCCACCTACCGTCCGAAGACGGCGATCATCTACGCCTTCACCAACATGAGCACCACGCGCCGCAAGCTGTGGCTCAGTCGCTCCATCGTGCCCTTCAAGATGGATTTCTCGAGCGACCCGGAGAAGACGATCCGCGCCGCGTTCGAGCGCCTGCGTCAGCGCAACCGCGTGCTGCCGGGCGACCCCATCGTGGTCGTCTCCGACGTGGCCACCGGCGGTGAGAGCGTGAGCAGCGTGCAGGTGCGCGTGTTCAACTGACGCTCACGCTCCTGCGAGCCCGTAGGTCGCGACGAACGCGCGGTGCAGCTCGGGCACGTCGCCCGAGGCCTCGATGAGCGCACGCGGCTTGTAGCCGCTGAACAGGCTCGACACGAGCACGCGCTGCCCCTCTACCGTGAAGCGCGCGCGAAAGTCTTTGATGGCGATCACGAAGCCCTCGCCCTCGCGTTTGATGCGGCGGTAGGCGTGGGGCGAAGGGCCGAGCGCGAGCGCCTGTGACAGACGCGCCTCGAGCTCGAGGCCGTGGGCACGCAGAAACGCGAGCTGCGCTTCGGCGTGAGACGAGAACGTCACCGTGTAGCTCGCGCGCGGATCGTCAGGGGCGCTGAGCCAACCGCCCTTGGCATCGACGATGGCATCCGTGTAGGCGACGTAGGGCTTCACATCGAGCACCGGCGTGCCGTCGAGCAGGTCGAGCCCGCGCACGTGCAAGGTGAGGCCCTGTACCGACAAGAGGCGCACGGCGCTGATGCCGATCGGGTTCGGGCGATAGGGAGCACGCGTCGCGAGCACGCCTCGCTTCACGCCGCTGCGCGGTGGCCGCACCTTGGGCCGGAAGCTGCCCTCGTTGCGATCGAACCACACGATGAGCCAGATGTAGTCCCACGCCTCGAGATCGCACACGGCGTCCTCGAGATGGCGTCCGCCGAACAGCTCGACCGTGCCCTCGATGTCCTGCGCCACGCTGGGCTGCCTGGGCGCATCGGCGCGCTCGATCGAGGGGCAACGCACCACCCCTATCGGCTCGAGCTGGAGGGCCGCCCTGCCCTCAGGCTCAGCCAGCGCCATCTTTGCCGTCGCTGTCTTCGGCGTGCTTTCGCAGCAGGTAGGAGACGGCGATCTCTTCGGCGTCGTGCTGAATGCGCGAGAGTGAGAGGGGCCCCTGGAGGTTGCCGTGCTCGTCCCAGCCGTACCAGGCGAGGCTCGACAGGATGCCGCCGAGCATGAACGCCACGTAGGCGTCAGCGCGCACCTCGCGAAACACGCCGGCGCGCGCGCCCGCAGTGAGCAGCGCCTGCACCCGCTCTTCGGCCTTGAGCACCTGCGCCGCTGAGCCGGAGAGCTGGTTGACTGCGCGATGTCGCGCCAGGTCGGCGAGCAGGATGCGCACGTGCGCGGGATGCTGCGCCAGATGGGCCACGAGGCTGCGCACCCCGCTGCGCAGCACCGATTCGACGTCGGTGCCCTCCGTCTTGAACTGCTCGACGACGATCTCGCCCACGCGCCGGGCCACGGCCTCGGCCAGATCCTCGCGCCCCTTGAAGTGCGCGAAGATCGACGGCGAGCGGATGCCCACGCGAGCGGCCACGTCCTTGAGCTCGAAGCCATCGACGCCGTAGCGGGCGATCAGCTCCTCGGCCACTTGCAGGATGCGGTCTCGGGTGCGTTGACCGCGGCCCGGGCGACCCGTGCGACCTGTATTGGCTGCTGAATCTTCCGACACTGCACTCCTTCTCCGGCACGGCGGGATACCACCCGGAAGATCTGGCAGCAAGAGCCGGACCGTACTACCGATGGTGTTGAGGCGACATGGCGGACGAACACGAAAACGCAGGCGCGCTATCGCGGGTGCTCGAAAACTTGGCCAAGGGTGCCCAAAATGCGCTCGAAATCGCGCGCGTTGGGCGCCTTTCCCCAGAGCTTCACCTGCCTTACACGGTGGTGCGGCGCGAGCGGGTGTACAAACTAAGGCACTACCCGCGCAATCCCTCCGTGCCCGCGGTCGACGCGCCGCTTCTCTTGGTTCCGCCGCTGATGGTCACGGCGGAGGTCTACGACATGGACCCGTCGACCAGCACCGTCACCCAGCTCACGCAGGCCGGTGTCGACACGTGGATCGTCGACTTCGGCTCGCCCGAGGAGGAAGAGGGCGGCCTCGAGCGCACCCTCGACGACCACGTGCTCGGCGTGAGCAAGGCCATCGATCAAGTCCGGACCATCACGGGCAGCGACGTGCATCTCGCCGGCTACAGCCAGGGAGGCATGTTCTGCTACCAAACCGCGGCCTATCGACGATCGCAGGGTCTGAAGTCGCTGATCACCTTCGGCAGCCCTGTCGACGTGCATCGCAATCTGCTGATGCGCGACGAGATCGCGACGCGCGTCATCGACGGCGTGAGCGGCCTCGTGCGCATGCCGCTCCAGGCGGCGAGCGGCCTGCCTGGCGCGTTCTCCAGTCGCGGCTTTCGCGTGCTCAGCGCACGCAAGGAGCTGAAGCAGCTCTTCGACTTCGTCACCAATCTACACGACCGCGAAGCGCTGATGCGCGGTGAGTCGAGTCGGCGTTTTCTGCATGGTGAGGGTTTCGTGGCCTGGCCGGGCCCTGCCCTGCGCTCGTTCTTCGAGCAGTTCGTGGTCGAAAATCGTATGAGCCAGGGCGGCTTCGTGATCGACGGCAAGACGCTCACGCTCGCCGACATCACCGTGCCCATTCTGTACTTCGTTGGACATCGCGACGAGTTTGCGCGTCCGCCTTCCGTGCGCGGCATCCGCGAGGCGGCGCCCAACGCGCCCACCTACGAGGTGTCGATGCGCGCGGGTCACTTCGGCCTCGTCGTCGGTTCCATGTCGACGAAGATCACCTGGCCTACGGTCATCGATTGGATGCGCTGGCACGAGGACAAGGGGCTCAAGCCCGTGCACGCACGCGCGGCCGACGAACCCGAAAAACCCGCCGAGCTCGAAGACGTCATCGAGGCGAACTTCGAAGACGTCGAATACAACATGCGCCTTCTGTTCGACACCGCCAAAGACACGGCCGGCGCGGTGCGACGACGCTTCAGCGGGCTGACGCACACGCTCGCCGCCATGTTCGACAACCTGCGCTATCAGGTGCCGCGCCTCGCCAAGCTCGAGCGCGTGGAGCCCGACACGCGCATCAGCGTGGGCCTCGCCTTGAGCGAGCAGGCCGAGCGCATCGGCGATCACACCTTCTTTCTGTGGCAGGGCCGCGCCCACAGCTACGCGGACGCCGATCGACGAGTGGGCTACGTGGTGCGCGGGCTCATCGCCTGCGGCGTCAAGCCAGGCACACGCGTGGGCGTGATGATGCACGCACGCCCCACCTACCTCTCGGTCGTCGCGGCCCTCAGCCGCCTTGGCGCAGTGGCCGTGCTGATCAGCCCCGAGGGCAAGCGCGTCACGCTCGAGCAAGCGCTCGCCCTCGGCGAGGTGGAGACGTTGATCACCGACCCCGAGCGCGCGGACGCGGGACGCGAAGCCTTCTCCGGCCCGGTGCTCGTGCTGGGAGGTGGTGGCGAGAAGCGCAGCCTGCGCAACGACGTCATCGACATGGAGGCCATCGATCCGAGCAAGGTCGAGCTGCCCGAGTGGTACGAACCGAACCCCGGCCGTGCCACAGACCTCGCGGTGATCATCTTCACTGCCGGCAAGGATGAAAAGCCGCGCGCAGCCCGCATCACGAACCGTCGCTGGGCCATGGCCGCCTACGGTGCGGCGGCGGCCAGCTCTCTCACGCCGAAAGACACGGTGTACTGCTGCATGCCGCTCGATCACGCGGCGGGCCTGCTCGTCTCGGTCGGCGGCGCCGTCGTGGGCGGTGCACGCCTCGCGCTGTCCGACGGCTTCGACCCAGACACCTTCTGGACCGAGGTGCGTCGCTACGGCGTCACCGTCGTCTACTACGCAGGCGAGATGTGCCGGCTGCTCGTCGATGCCCCGAGTCGCCCCAGCGACAGCTCCAATCCGGTACGCCTGTTTGCAGGATCGGGGATGCGCATCGACGTCTGGAAGCGGCTCGTCGATCGCTTCGACACGGGCGTGCTCGAGTTCTACGCCACCACCGAGGGCAACGCGGTGCTCGCCAACGTGTCGGGGCACAGGGTCGGCGCCCTGGGCCGTCCGCTGCCAGGCGCGAGTGACATGGCCCTCGTCCGCTACGACTTCGACCAAGACCAAGTGATGCGCGGTGCGGACGGGATGCCCATTCGCTGCTTTGCAGAGCAACCGGGCATGCTGATCGCCCGCATCGATGCCGGCCATCCCATGGCCGCCTTCGAGGGCCAGGTCGATCCCTCCGAATCAGCGGCTCGCGTGCTGCGCGACGCCTTCGAGCCGGGCGACGCTTGGTTCGTGACCGGCGATGTGCTGCGTCAGGACGACAGCGGCACCTACTGGTTCGTCGATCGGGCGGCCGACATGATCCGCACCACGAGCGGCCCCATCTCCAGCGTTCAGATCGAGGACGTGCTCTACGAGCTGCCCGAGATCCAGCACGCCGTGGCCTACGGTTTGTCGCTCGACGGACAGCCCGAGGTGCCGATCGCCACGGTCGTCGTGCGCGAGGGCTACGCGCTCGACGAGGCCACCCTCGCCCGCCATCTCGCAAGGCGTCTCGACGACAACGCGCGTCCACGCTTCATCCGAAAGCGCGACGAGATCACGATGACGGTCGGGTTTCGGCCGATGAAGAGTGCGCTGCGCGAGCAGGGCGTCGACATGAGCTGCCCGGACACCCTGCGCTACGACCCCGAAACCGAGCGCTACGAACCGTGCGCCGACGCCGCCTCGCGAACGAAACCTCCGCTGAAGCGCGGGCAGAGCAAGAAAGCCGCGCCCAGCGCCGAGTGACCCTCCCCGAGAGGATGCCGTGATGAAGGGGAGAAGAAGGAAGTGCTGAGTCC
>CAYNOM010000233.1:0-8618 GCA_964398415.1 uncultured Polyangiales bacterium
CTACCAGATGTGCGACTACGAGCTGCGCTTCACCTATCAGCCGTGATCGCGGCTCCACCTGCCGTCCTTCGGCGATCGCGACCGAGATTCGTCGCCGCGCCGCGTTGACGCACCTCATTACCCTGGTAATGATAGTGCATGGCGATCGCGCAATCGAAGCTCACGTCCCAGGGACAGATCTCAGTGCCCGCAGAGGTTCGTCGCAAGCTCGGCCTCGTTCCAGGCTCGGTGCTCGAGTGGGACGAGGAGGACGGGACCGTGGTGGTGCGGCGGGTGGGGCAGTTCTCGTCAGAGGACATAAACGCGGCTCTATTTTCGCAGGCGGCGCCGGAACCGCGCACGCTGGGGGAGCTCAAAGCTAGCGTTGGCCGGCATCTAAAGGCGAAGCATGCACGCCGTTGACACGAACGTTCTCGTGCGATTGATCACGCGCGACAACAAGCAGACAGCGGCGGCGGAAGCGTTCGTGGCGAGAGGTGCCTGGGTGTCGCACTTGGTATTGGCAGAAACAGCGTGGGTGCTTGCCGCGGCCTACGATGTCCCGGCCCAGAAGATCGCCACAGCCGTCGAGATGCTTCTGAGTCACCGTGAGCTTGCTGTGCAGGACCCCGACGTCGTGGCCGCCGCTTTGGAAAGCTTTCGCGCGAAGCCGGCGTTGGGCTTTTCGGACTGCCTGGTGCTGGAGATTGCTCGCAAGGCTGGGCATCTGCCGCTCGCGACGTTCGACAAGGCTCTCAGCAAACTCGACGGCACGCAACGCCTGTAGCGCGTGACGTGGAATTGCGCTGTTTCAGATGCGGTGCAACGCGTACGAGGACGGGCCGTCGTCCACGCTGCATTTCTCCCCGAAAGACCGGGTTTTCGATGCGCGCCGCTTACGGACCTTACCCTTTACGAGCAGGGGCACGCTGACGCGCACGAGGTTCGTGTGGCCCCAACGGCGCGCGCGATCGCCCGACTCAATCACCCTACCGCCATGCCTCAGTCGCACGTGTAATGTACAGAGAGCGTCTTGGCTACGCCCTCGCACGGATCTCCGAAGACGGCGTTGCTGGCGACAACGTCACACCTTTCCTTGCCGAGGCAGAGTCGTTCGACGACCGCTTTCGAGTTCGCGGCGTGGCAAGTGCCATTCTTGTACTTGGGGCATGTGCCATAGGTGTTCGCCGAGTTGCCATAGCTCGCGTAGCTGATGGCCTTGATCTTGCCGCCCCCTCCACAAGACAAGTACGCCGTGTTTCCCTCTTTTTGCACGTTACACTTGGGAAGCCACGGGTTCTCACTCCGCCAGGTCGTGATCACGTTTACGTAGTTCTGAGCGCTAGTGCCCTCGCCCGAGCAGCGTGAAGCGGTTGACCTAGACGCTACGCCGTTCCAGCCGGAGTCGGCGAACGAACACTTGGAGTACTTCGTTGCGTCAGATCGGAGTGCCGACCAGCCGTCGGCGCTAGGCGCAGCCGAGCCAATGTGCTTGGCAGCGCAGCGCGATAGTCCAGTCAGGAAATCGTTGTACTGACGCGTGGGTTTGTAGGCGTTGCAGGACCGCAGGGCGAGGCCCCACTCTGACCTCGCTGCGCCCGCTTCCACGTTAACGACCGTCCGGGCGTGGTCATACGCCGACACCACATAGGCTTCGACTGGGGTCTTGAAGATGTTGCCGAAGAAGTGGCTCTCCACGATGTTGTAATCCTCATGCGTGGTTCCAAAGGGGTTGCCGGGCCACGCCGCGGTGAGGGTAAGTCGGCGGTGGTAGCCATCCTGGTTGATGAGGGAGAGCATGCAGGCGCTCACTCTCTCTTGGCAGTCCTTCGCGCATAGACCGACGGCCCATTCAGGGGCGACGCCCAGCTCCCCTTGCAGCGAAACGAAGGCGCCCGTGTGGCTCTTGATCCGGATCACTTTGCTGGCGGGCAGCGCGCAGCGAGTCAGATAGGTCGCGGTCACGATCCCATCAGGGCTGCTCATCAAGCCTGTGGTAGGACTCAAGAGACCGTCGGCCGCGGTACACTGAGAGTCAGCCCTTCCGTAACAGTCGACGAACAAACCGTTGATCGCCGCAAGACCATTCTTGGTGGTCAGGCCGTTGACGCTGGTGAGACCGTTCATGGTCGTGAGACCGTTCGCGATGGTAAGACCATTGATTGAGTTCAATCCATTCTTGCTCCTGAGGCCATTGGTTGATGTCAGGCCGTTGATGGCGCGAAGTCCGTTGCTCGACTCGAGCCCTTTCTCAGTCGTCGCGTCCTCCTCGCCAAAGTCGTCGAATGGGCCGTCGTCCGCATCGAGGTCGACAGTCGAGTCGACGGGGGCGCAGGCAAGTGCATGGACGCATGCAACAGCGATGGCAGCTCTCAGCAGACGTAGGTGTGAGTGCATGGCTCTCCGTGAGCGGTGACTGGGGGGAAACTTCGATGAACTGCAGCGTTCATGTGTCTGCGGTGTCGCGACTTCGGCTCAGCATGGAGGGGGCAGACG
Source organism: uncultured Polyangiales bacterium (assembly GCA_964398415.1). GTDB lineage: Bacteria > Myxococcota_A > Polyangia > Polyangiales > DASUME01 > DASUME01. The sequence goes on from CAYNOM010000233.1 coordinate 2,476, forward strand.
AAGGGAACCCTCCGAGGCGAAATCGAGGTGGTCCGAGAACATGCCGCACCTCGTCGAGCAGCATCTCGATACGGTCGACGGCGATGCGCGCGCGGCCCTCATGCCCCAAAGCCGCGTGCGAAGGCCTGCCCCGAGGTCGGCGACCGTGGGCGGCGTCGGTTCGAGTGGGAGACGCGATGCTGCCGCTGCGGCGGTGTTGCCTGCTATGGAGCACTGCGGGGGCGTGATAAAGAACGAGGGGACGATGCGTGTTGGGCTCCCGGGGTTCGAGTTGGACGTGCGGCGCTCGCGCCTGCTGCGCGACGGCAACGAGGTCGACCTCGAGCCGAAAGTCTTCGACTTGCTCTGCTACTTCCTCGCGCACCCCCATCGACTGATCGCCAAATCGGAGCTCAGGCGCGAGGTGTGGCAGCTGCAGCGCCTCGGCGACGGCGTCATCGCCAATGCGGTCGCCAAGCTGCGCCGGGCCCTGGGCCAGCCCGCCGAAGCAAACACACTCATCGAGACGGTGCGGGGCCGCGGCTACATCTTCCACCTGCCCCAGAGCGCGAACGTGGAGGCCCCAGAAGCCGGGCACGGGGTGGCCTTCACCACGAACGAGCTCGACCCCTTCGTGGGGCGTGCGGCTGCGCTCGACAGCCTCACGAAGAAGCTGGAGCGCGTCCGAGGCGGCGGGGCAGGGCTCGTGCTCGTCTGTGGTCCCGCTGGGATTGGCAAGACGCGGCTCGTGAAGGAGCTCATGCACCGCGTGGCGCGGGATGACACCTCAGCCTGGCTCGGCGCAGCGTACGAGGGCGAGGGCTTCCCCCCCTACTGGCCATGGATGCAAGTCGTCCGTGAAGCCCAGTCCACGGCAGCGTCAGCGTTTGCGCGCGCGCTGCCGAAGGGCCCTCACCTGCTGTCGCACTGGGTCTCCGGTCTCGGCGCGCTCCCAGCCACCGGAGAGGCAATCGACCCGCAGGCCGTGCGCTTCCGACTCTTCGACGAGCTGACCCACTGCTTGCGCGTGCTGGCCTCCGACGGGCCCAAGCTCGTGGTCATCGACGACCTGCAGTGGGCCGACGCAGGGAGCATCGACCTCCTGCGTCACGTCACCCGCGCCCTCGGTGCGAGCCCCGTGTTGTTCGTCGCCACCATGCGCGACGACGAGACACTCTCACGCAACGTCGAGGAGGCCGTGTCGCGGCTGAATCGGGTCGCCTCGCGCCTGCGCCTGACGGGGCTGACACAGGAGGAGTCGCGGACGTTGGCCCATGCGCTACGCGGCGAAGACCCCCCTTCCGAGGCCCAGCTTCGCGAGCTCTTCGAGCGCTCCGAAGGCAATCCGTTCTTCATTCGCCAGTTTCTCGAGTGGTGGACAGAAGTGGGCGCAGATCGGGCGCATCGCAACGAGCTACCTCCGGGCGCTCGCGAGATGATTCGACGCAGACTCGACCTGTTGCCCGCCGAGGCGCGGCGCGTGCTCGCGGCCGCGTCCGTGCTTGGAACGCGTTTTCGGGCTTCGCGGCTCAGCAGAATGCTCGATGAGTCCAGCGACTCGGTGCTGGCGGCGCTCACGGTCGCAGCGCGCCTGACACTGGTGGCCAGGATGCCGGCAACGGACGAGCTTACGTTCACGCACCCCTTACTTCAGGAGACGCTCTACCAAGACACCGACCTCCAGACGCGCGGGGCGTTGCACGGGCGAGCTGCCGACAGCCTCGAGAGCGAGGCAGATGGAACTGCGGCGACTCAGCTCGCCGATCGAGCGCGTCACCTCGTACACGCGCTGCCCTCGAGGCTCGCAGAGGCAGTTCAGGCGTGCGAAGGCGCAGCGCTAGCCGCTCAGCGATCCGCCGGCTTCGAGCGGGCGGGTGACCTGCTCTCTCTAGCCATTACCAAGCTCGAGGCCGAGGGCGGGTCGCCTGAACAACAGGCACGCCTGTGGACGGACCTTGCGGACAACCACTTCTTCGCGGCCGAGCTGGACGTGGCGTGGCAGGCCTACCGCCGCGCGGCCGAGCTTCTGCTCGCGGCGGGAAGCAGCGAGAGGCTTTCGATGCTCGCGGCGCCGCTCGTGCGTTGCGTCAATCAGGGCGCAGGCGACGCGGACTTCGCGCGAGCTCTGGTAGACGAAGTTCTGCGCACCCTTCCCCCGAACGCCCTGCGTGAGCGAAGCCGCACCTTGGCGAAGAAGGCTCAGCTCGCCCTGGAGCTGAGCGCAGAAGAACGAAGCGCGATGCTCGATGAAGCGGCCCGCTGCCTGGACGACCCGTTGGTGCGGCTCGAGGTGGCCTATGCGCGCAACATGATGCGCGAGCCGAGCATGCTGGAGAGGAACGCCCAAGCTGCCGACGAGTTTCTAGCCGTCATCGAAGAAGGGGACCAGGACCCGAGCGCCCTTCGATACCGCAGCTTGCACCGCCTCGGTGTACACATCACGCGCTACGTGTGCGCGGTGACCGCGGGGGATCTCGACAGCGCGGATCAGGCCGGGGGCCACGATTGCGCAGCTCGCCGAGACGTCGCACCTCCGCGCCGCGGAGGTCGTGTTGGTGATGATCCGTGCTGGTCGCGCCCTCGCAGACGGTCGCCTGGACGACCTCGCTGCCGTGATCGAGGGCTCGGTGGCCACCTCGAACGATACGTTCACGATCGCCGAAGCGCGTCGCAGCTACCAGCTCCTCTTGCTCGAGGCGCGCGGTGCGATGGCCCTTCTGGAGAAGCTCGAGCTTCCGCCGCCGCCCGAGACCTTGATAGGAACCCAGCGCTACCGAACGGACCTGGCCATCGCGCACGCGTACCTATACGCCCGCACGGCGCGCCCTGAGCGCGCACGAGAGATGCTGGGACGCATCCCTCGTCGCGACATCGAGCGTATGCCGGTCCTATACGGCGACCTGGGCGTGCTCACCGGGCTGGCGAGGATCTACGCCGAGCTCGGCGACGAGCCCGGAATGCGCCTCATCTACCAAAAGCTTCTGCCTTTCGCAGGGCGCAACGCGTTGATGCCCACGTTTGCGTATCGTGGCGCCGTCGACCACTTCCTGGGCCTCTTGGCTCAGCGCCAGGGCGACGAAGACCACGCGCGCACACACCTCCGCGCTGCCGTCGAGATGAACCGCCGCCTGCGCATGCCGCGCCAAGTGAGCGAGTCGGAAGCGCTGCTCGCCAGCCTGGCCTGAGGGACTACACGCTCGGTTGCGCGTCACGGCCGCACTCTTCGCGAAGGGGGGCGTCGACGCTCGCGCGGACCGCACCTCCCCAACAACCGAGGATCGGCCGAGGTGCTTCCGAGGCGATTCCGAGAGGGAGTTCGGAGCACCGTGGGCCAGCAACTTAGAGCGCTGGCGGGCAATGCGCAGTTGCCGCTCCCCACGCTCCGATGAGGAACGATGCCACGAGTGCTCTGTGAAGTTCGCATTCCCTTTAGTGCACACGCGCGGACTCAGCGCAGCGCGCTCCGGGGGCAGCCTCATGTGTCAGTCGAGCGCCAAGGCGACGCACAGATCCGGAAATGAACGACAGGAGGTTACAATGGGCAGGACGTTGATACTCACTCGATCAGGGACCGCGGCGCGCGTCCGTCGCGCATCCATGTGGTGGCTGGCGTTGGCCGCGCTAGGCTGTGCCCCAGCGACCCAAGATCATGCAGACGGCAGGGTCTACGAATCAGACTCAGGCGTCGATTCGGAGGATCTTACGGACCTGTCAGAGAAGGCCGCGACGGCGATCTATCAGGCAGAAAGTGGAACGACCGTCAGTGGCTGCGTCGTGGCAAAAGACCACGCAGGACGGGCGCTGGATTCATGGATTTTGGCGGTAAGGGAACCTCGATGGAGTGGACCAACGTGCAGACCAGCGCGGCCGGGCTGCATTCGATCTCCCTGCGGTACGCCAATGCAGGCCCGGGCGAGCGCCCCGTCGACGTTTTCGTCAACGGAACGAAGGTTGGCAACCTCGCGTTCACGTCCACGGGATCCTGGCGAAGCTGGAAGACGTCATCCATCAACGCCACGCTGCGGAGCGGAAGGAATACGGTGCGACTCGTGGCGAGCACGAGCGCCGGTGGCCCGAACCTCGACAGTATGCAGGTGAGTGGCGGCAGCGAAGGAGGTGGTGGCGGCACGGTCCGCGACCTCGAGCTCGTCAGCTTCGCCAATCTGCCCCGCAACCGGCAGCGCACGACATTCAGAGGCGTGACCGCCGACTACATCGTTTATGACGAGAGCAACGGCCGAGAGGGATACAACGACATTCGGCGAGATCAGCCAGGATTCGTAGGCATGTCAGGAGCGACCCTCGTCGGCTACGGCGGCGGAAGGGACAAGTACATTGCCCTCTTCAAGGTGAACTCGAGCACGGTCACCATCGATCTGGATCAGGGGCAGGAAGACAGCGACGGCGGTGCGGGGCATGCGCTCTTCATCAAGACCGACCGATCTCTGACGGTCGCCGAGGCAAGAAGCATCGATCCCTCCGTGAAGTCGGAGGACGTGCCTGGCCCGAGCGGAGGCGGGGAGGTCGTCATCTACGCTGAGGACGAAGGTGGCAAGGGCGATCGCGACACGCGGTTCAACGCACTCGCATACAGGTCATTCGGTTCGGGCGACGATCGCGTCTACGTGTTCGCGAGGAGCCTTGGCGACACCCCCAATGGAAACGGTGCCTTCATGAGGGTGAAGATTCGATAGTCAGGCTTAGCCCTCTTCGTCTTCGTCTTCGACGAACACGCGCGGATCGCCTTCGACGGCTTCGTCGATCAGACGAAAGCCGCCGTGCTCCGCTTCCCACTGCTGCACGATGGTGCTCGTTCGCAAGGTGACTCCGTCCGACGGGTACCAGCTGATCGTCACTTCGGACGTGGCGGTCTTGCGATCGGCGGCGACCTGCATGCGCACCACGTCGAAGTCGGCGATGCTGATCGCATGACCCCACTCGCGGTGACGGGTCATGAAGCGCGAGAGGTACTTCGGCGACACCTGCTCGAGCGCCATGTCCACACGACCCCAGCGTGTCGCGTCGTTGAGCACGTGGGTCGACTCGGCGAAGCGGGCTTGAGGAGTGAGGTTTGCGAGGGTGCAGCCCGTCGCGGAGAGCACGAACAGGCACAGGCAGGCAACGGTGCGCATGCCTCGACGCTACGCGTGCACCGGGGGAAAGCAAGAAAGCGGTGAGGGAGCCGCCTCGCTCAAGCCGAAGGCCGCGGAAAGAAGGGTGAGCGCTCGATCACCCTGCGATTGGTTCCTCGCAAGAGCTCGCGCATGAGCGCGTAAACCTGGGGCGACTCGAAGTAGTCAGAGTGGGCAGACTCGGACGCGAGCCAAGGGGAGCAGTCGATGTCCCAAACGTTGTCAGGCAGGGGGTAGGTACGATCGAGGCCGCTGCGCCCTAGACGACGCTTGCCGAAGTGCTTGAGGCCTGCCGACACCCCGAGCACCTTGTCGAGCCCGCTGTACAGGGCCGTGATGCGGTAGGTGAGGTTGGCCATCGCGTCGCCGACACTCAGGCCCGTGGCCTCGCCGCTCTTGAACAGATCGTTGTCGACATCGGCGGCCACCATGATCAGCTCGTTCACGAGGCTCAGAAGCAGCGGCTGGTTGATGCGCTGCCACAGGGAGTGCATCGCCTCCTGAAGCACGTAGTTGCCCATGGAGTGGGCGATCACGGACACCTTGGCGCGGCAGGCGTGTGCAAGTGACGCCGCCGCCTCACGCTGCCTCTTGAGCATGTAGTCGTGCAGCTCGCGCAGCACGTTGGTGAAGTCGACCGCGGACGCCTTGGCGTCGGCCCGATCGGGGAGGTAGCCCGCGGCGTTTCCGTCGGACGGCCAGCTGAACAGCACGCACACCCCGAGCGAGCCTGAGCCTGCAAAGAGCTGAGAGCAGACCGTTTGATAGCGCCGCGCCGCGTCGTCCCAGGCGTTGCTGTAGCCGTGCACGAGCAGAGAGACGTGGTGCTGCTCGTCGTGGCGTTCCTCGGGCACCTTAGGGAAGGATTCGGCGACCTTGAGCAGACGCGCGTGGAACGCGTGCTTCGTCACGCTCTGCCAATGGGGGAACACGTCGAGCTTTTCGCCGGCGGGGGCGACGTAGTAGGCGAGCTTGCCGCGTTCTTTGCCAGGTACGCCCTTGTGCAGCTTGCGGTTGCTGATCATGAAGTAG
>CAYNOM010000234.1:0-8601 GCA_964398415.1 uncultured Polyangiales bacterium
GAGAAAGCGCGCGGCATGGCCGAAGAGCTCGGACAGGCCCTGGGCGAGAAGGTGTCCCTCTTCATCTACGATCGACGCGGGCCAAGCTCGGAGGGCAGCACGCTCTTCTACGGCAAGTTGATCGTGCCGGCTTCGGAGGACCTGGGAGACGTGCGCGGCCGACTCGAAGCGGCGATTCGCGCGCGGCCCGGGCTCACGCTGGCCGTGCCGCAGCTCTACGAGCTGCTCTCCGACACCCCCGCTGCGGGCAAGTCTCATCAGGCATGGGGCGGCATCGAGCGGGCGGCCCAGCGCCAGGGCCTCTTGCGACGCGAGTAGCGGATGTCTGCTGCTTCCGTAACGCCGCGAGGCTCCGCGTCGACGGGGCCCAGGATGAACCGACCCAAGAGCCTCGTCGCCTACCTGTCGGCTCATCGCGGCTCGCTCTTGCTCGGCGCGCTGTTTCTGCTGCTCACGAACGGCCTCGAGAAGGCTATCCCGTGGCTGCTCAAGATCGCGGTCGATGCGTTCACCACCGAGGATCTCGGGCGCGTGCAGCACATGGCGTACTTCGTCGTGGGCCTCGCGGCCCTGGTGATGGTGACGCGCACCTTGTCACGCATGCTCATCTTCAACGTGGGTCGCGAGATCGAGTTCACCCTTCGAAACGAGCTACTCGAGCAGCTACATCGGCTCGGCGCCTCGTTCTTCGGGCGCATGCCCACCGGCGACATCATGAGTCGCGCCACGAACGACCTCGGGCAAGTTCGACTGCTCGTGGGCTTTGGCACGCTCAACATGGTCAACGCCAGCGTCGCGTGGATCAGCGCGCTCGCGTTGATGATCGCCATCTCGCCCAGGCTCGCGCTCTACGCTCTCTTGCCGTATCCGCTGTTCATGCTGGCTGCGCGTGCGTTCGTGCGCGCCCTGTACCGCGTCAGCCAAGAGAACCAGAAGGTGCTCGCGAAGCTGGCCGAGCGCGCACAGGAGTACCTGTCGGGCGTGCGCGTCGTTCGTGCTTTCGCCGCCGATGGCTTCGAGTCGCGACGCTTCGAGGAAGCCAACCGTGAGGCGGTCGAGCGAACCATGAAGCTCGTGGTGCTGCGCGCGCTCATGTCGCCGGTGCTGATGGGCCTGTCGGCCGTGGGCACACTGATGGTGCTCTACTTCGGCGGCGGCATGGTCAATACGGGCGAGCTCACGAAGGGCGAGTTTCTCGCGTTCTACGCCTACCTGATTCAGCTCGTGTGGCCGACGATGGCGGCGGGCTACATCCTGTCGATCCTTCAGCGCGGGCGCGCGGCCTACGAGCGCGTGCGCGAGATCCTGGACGCTAGGCCCGACATCCTCGAGGTCACCCACCCGAGGCCCACGCGTCGCGGGCCCTCGCAACTCGCGGGGGGCGAGATCGAGGTGCGCGGCCTGAGCTTTGCGTACCAGGGGCGCGAGGTGCTCTCCGACGTGTCGTTTCGAGTGCCCGCAGGCTCCACCTTGGCCATCGTGGGGCGCACTGGCAGCGGCAAGACCACGCTCGCGGGCCTGCTCTCGCGCCTCTTGCCGACGCCCGAGGGCTCGGTGTATCTCGACGGCGAGGATGTGACGCGCCTTTCGCTGCGCGACCTGCGCAAGGCCGTGGGCTACGCGCAGCAGGAGCCCTTTCTGTTTTCGACCACGGTGGCGCGCAACATCGGCTTTAGCCTCGAGGATCCCGACAGCGATGACGCCTTCGAGCGAATTCGTGGGGCCGCGCGCGATGCAGCGATTCTCGACGAGCTCGATCGGCTGCCCGACGGCTTCGACACGGTGGTGGGGGAGCGCGGCGTGCAGCTCTCCGGGGGGCAGAAGCAGCGGGTGGCCTTGGCGCGGGCGCTGCTCAACGAGCCGTCGGTGCTCGTGCTCGACGAGCGCCGTGGACGCCAAGACCGAGCGCGCCATCCTCGACGCCCTCGACCGCGCCGCCCAGGGTCGAACGCTCATTTTGATCACGAATCGTACGGCCGCCGCTGCCCGCTGCGACGAGATCTTGGTGCTCGATGCAGGGCGCGTGGTCGATCACGGCACACACGCGAGCCTTCGACGTCGCGGTGGGCTCTACGCGCAACTCTGTGCGCGCCAAAGCCTCGAACAGGAGCTGTCGAGCCTATGACGACGGCCAAGCCGAAGGCGCCTTCGCGAGCCGAGCGCCTCCTCGCGCAGTTTCACGAGGAAGCGCCGATGGCGACCCACAAGGTCGACTGGCAGATGTTGCGCGACCTCTTGCCCTACGCGCGGCCCCACTTCGCGCTGTACGGCGTGGCCCTGGCTCTCATGCCCGTGGGTGCGGCGCTGCTCGCCGTGCAGCCCCGCCTTTTGCAGCAAGCCGTGGACGCGGTGGGCGTCGGGCTGCCCGAGCAGATGCTCAAGTTGGTGGCCTTGCAGTACGGCCTCGTGATCCTCGGGCGCTTCGCCGTCAGCTTCGTGGAGACCTACACCATGCAACTGGCCGGGCAGCGCACCATGGCGGGCCTGCGCTCCGCCGTGTTTGCCCACATCCAGAAGCTTTCGGTGCGCCACTTCGATCGCACGCCCATCGGACGCATCGTTACCCGCGTGACCAACGACATCGACTCGATCGGCGAGCTGTTCGCGAGTGGTGCGGTCACCGCCATTGGCGACATCGTGCTGCTCGTGATGATCGTCAGCGCGATGCTCAGCATCAACGTGAAGTTGTCGCTGATCGCCTTTGCGGTGGTGCCACCGCTCGTGCTGTCGGTGGAGCTCTTTCGCCGGGTGCTGAGGGGCGCACAGCGCCGGATTCGCGCCCGTGTGGCGCAGCTCAACGCGTTTCTCAACGAGCAGGTGCAGGGCATCCACGTCGTGCAGGCCTTCTCACGCGAGAAGGAGTGCGCCGAGGCCTATCGGGAGATCAACGCCGGGCACCGCGACGAAAACCTCGTCTCGATTCGCACCGACGCCATGATGTATTCGGTGGTCGAGGCCATCTCGACCATCTGTGTAGGGCTCGTGCTGTGGCTCGCCGCCCGCGAGATCGGTGCGCTCGGAAGCGTCGCGGAGGCCGAGGCCTTCAAGGGCACGTTCGTGGCTTTCTACGCGTACATCCAGCAGTTCTTCGTGCCGCTGCGCGATCTGAGCACGAAGTACACGATGATTCAGAGCGCCCTGTCGTCGGCCGAGCGCGTGTTCGGTCTGCTCGCGGTGCGAGATTTCGACGCGCCCGAGGTCGAGGGGGTGCCCGCAGACCTTCCCCGATCACCTCTGATCGCCTTCGAGAACGTGTGCTTTCGCTACAAGGACGACGGGCCCCTGGTGCTCGATGACCTCTCGTTCACGTTGCGCGAAGGGGAGACGGTCGCAGTGGTCGGTGCGACGGGCGCGGGCAAGACCACGCTCACCGCGCTGCTGCAGCGCTTCTATGACGTTCAGTCGGGTAGTGTGCGCCTCAATGGCCGCGACGTGCGCGCCTACGAGCGTGAGACTCTTCGCGCGCACTTCGCGACCGTTCAGCAAGACGTGTTCCTGTTCACAGGCGACCTTCTGTCCAATGTCGCGCTGGGCGATGACGCGCCGCAGCGAGAGCGGGCGTTGCTGTGCCTCGAGCGCATCGGCGCAGCCGAGCTGTTTGTGGGGCGGGGCGGGCTCGACATGCCGATCGCGGAGCGTGGCGCAAACCTCAGCGCGGGCGAGCGTCAGCTCATCGCGTTCGCCCGTGCCCTCTACCGTGATCCCCACATCCTCATTCTCGACGAGGCCACCGCCAACATCGATAGCGAGACCGAGGCGCGTCTGCAGCACGCGGTGGACGAGGTGCTGCGCGACCGGACGGCGCTCGTCATCGCCCATCGACTGTCGACGATCCGGCGTGCCGATCGCGTGCTCGTGTTCCACCGTGGGCGGCTTGCCGAATCGGGCACCCATGCGGAGCTGATTCAGCAGGGTGGGATCTATGCACGCTTGTACGAGCTTCAGTTCGAGCACCACGAGCTCGAGAGCGCCCAGGTTGCCCCCTGAGCGCCGTCAGCCCTCCAGGGCGTTCGGGTAGGGGCGAGTGCACCGGTGTGGTTGCCTGCTTGAAACTGCTGTGAATCCGAGTCTCTGCGGCCAGCCGATTTCCGTTATGATGGCCCTTCGTCATCTACGATTGCGGCGCGTACGTGGCTCACGAACCCATCGTCTACGGCAAGTATCAGCTGCTCGAGCTCTTGGCGCGCGGGGGGATGGGCGAGGTCTTTAAGGCGCGCTCCCACGGCGTCGAGGGCTTCGAGAAGATCCTCGTCATCAAGCGCATCCGGCCCGAGCTCAGCAAGAACCCGCGCTTCGTCGAAATGTTCATCGACGAGGCCAAGCTCGCGGTGATGCTCACCCACGCCAACATCGTGCAGGTGTTCGACCTGGGCGTGGTCGACCGCACCTACTTCATCGCCATGGAGCATGTGCCGGGCTTCGACCTCGCCACCATGCTGCGCTGGACGAAGAAGCTCGCGCGCACGCTCCCCCAGGAGCTCGCCGTGTACCTTTTGAGCGAGCTGGCGAAGGGCCTCGACTACGCCCACAGGCGTCGCGACAGCGAGCTCAAGCCGCTCGGCATCGTACATCGCGACGTGTCGCCCGAGAACGTGCTCATCAGCCACGAAGGTGAGGTCAAGCTCACCGACTTCGGCATCGCGCGCTCGCGCAGTAGTGTTCACGCGCTCTCGGATCTGCCGCCGGGAAAGTTCTCGTACATGTCTCCCGAGCTCGCGCTCGGACAAGACATCGACGCGCGCGCCGACCTGTTCTCGCTCGGTGCCATTCTCTACGAAGCGCTGACGGGCGTGCGTCCACTCGAGGGGCCCTCGGCGCGCGCCACGTTCGAGCGCGCGCAGCTGTGTGACGTGGAGCCGATTCGCAACGTGAAGCCCGACGTCCACGAAGACCTCGCGCGCATCGTCACGCGCGCCATGGCCAAAAACCGCGACGAACGCTACCCCAATGCGGGCGAGCTGTACGAAGACTTGATCCAGTTCCTCTACGGTACGGGACGACGCGTGGGCGCCCACGACCTGGCGCGCTGCATCGAAGAGATCGCGGCGCTCGCGGCCGAGCGTCCGACGGTCGATCAGCTGTCGCCCGTCAGTGGCATCGAGGAGATCTTCGCCGAGCACACTGGCACCGGCATGCACACCGCAGCGAGCATCACGCCACTCGCGATACCGGCACGCGCGACGACCATCTCGTCCATCCCTGCGCCGCCCCTGACGGGACTGCCACCGCGCTCTGAGTGGCGCGAGGTCAGTGTGCTCGCAGTTTCGGGCATGGCGCGCGCCCAAGTGCTCGAGATCGCCGGGCGCTATGGCGGCGATCCCTGTCTCGACGGCGGGACGGAGGTTGTGCTCGTCGTCTTCGGTCTCGGCGACGCCGACGGCCACGACGCCCAAACCGCGGCTCGCTGCGCGCTCAGGCTCGTTCGCGCCGAGGCGAGCTCCGTCAAGGCGCTCGTGCACAGCGGTCGCCTCTTGATCGACTCCGAGGGCAAGCTGCGCGAGCACGCCTCCATGGGGGCCCTGCAGAAGGCGACCCTCGACTGGCTGTCGCGAACGCCTGCCGCGCGCGTCGCGGCCTCGCTGCCGGCTTCGAAGCTCCTGCGCGGCCGCTTCGAGCTCTCGCCCGCTCAGGCAGACGGCCCGCGCATCCTCGAGCGTGAGCGTCGTGCGGATGAGGGCGTGGGCAAGTTCGTGGGCCGTCGCGACGAGCTGCGCCGCCTCGGCGAAACGTTGGCGCTGGCCAATCGCGGGCGAGCACGCGTCATCGGACTGCGTGGCGACGCGGGCACGGGCAAGTCGCGCCTGCTGACGGAGGCCGCGCGGCGCCTGCGTCATGCCGGTCACGACGTGGGCTTCTACGTGGCCACCTGCTCGCCCCAGGGGCGCTCGGTGCCCTTCAGCGCCATCCAAGCGCTGCTTCGCGCGGTGCTGGGCGTCGAGGATCTCGAGAAGGAGCACTCGCTGCGCGAGAAGATCGATCGGCTGCGATTGCTCGGCTTGTCTGCGCCGCAGCGTGCGGCGGTGGCGCGCGTGCTCGGCCTCAGCTCGAACGATACTGCGAGTGGCAGCGCGATGCTCGAGACGGCTCTCGTCCGCATCTCCTACAAGCTCGCGCAGGACAAGCTTACGGTGTTCGCGTGGGATGGCGCGGAGCAGATGGACGCCCAGAGCCGCGAGCTCTTGGGCAAGCTGCTGCGCGATCCACCCGAGGCACGGGTGGTGGTCGTCGTGACCTACCGGCCCTCGGACGCCGGCCCTTGGCAGGAGTCGCCCACGTTCACCGAGATCGCGATCTCGCCTCTTTCACAGGACGACGTGGCGCGCCTCGTGCGCCACAGGCTGCTCGCCAACGAAGTGCCAGACGATCTCGTGCGCGACATCTACTTCAAGACGGGAGGCAATCCCCTCTACGTCGAGGAGCTCGTCGCTGCGTTGCGCGATGGCGGGGTGCTCGAGGTGCGTGACGGTGTGGTGGTGAAGACCCGCGCGAGCGAAGCCGTCGAGCTGCCGCGCACGCTGCGCGGGCTCGTGGCTTCGAGGGTGGGGCGCTTGTCGCAGGTCCACCGTTTGATTCTGCAGATCGCCGTCACCTTCGGGACGCGCTTTGCTCCCGAGCTCTTGGCGCGGGCTGCTGCGCGCGACGAACCGACGGTGCGCACGGCCTTGAGCGTCCTCGAGGAACGCGGCATCGTGCGCGCCATGGGGCCGAGCGAGTACGCCTTCGCCCACGATCTCGTGCGCGAGGTGCTCTACGACAGCATTGCGCTAGACGAGCGTCCCGCGCTGCACGCGGCCGTGGCCCAAGCCATCGAGACGCTGCGTCCCGTGGAGCTCGATGCGGTGGTCGAGCGGCTCGCCCATCACCATCGCGAGGCCGGGCATCGCGAGCAGGCTGTGAGTTACTTGGTGCGGGCCGCGGAGCGCTGCGAAGCCGAGCACGCGTTCGATGCTGCGATCACAGCGTACCTGCAGGCGATCGATCTCTTGAGCGTGGCCCCGGCACCCGACAGATCGCACGTGCTCCGGTTGTATACGAGCGTCGGCAATCTGGCGCTGCGCACGCGCTCCGCGGAGGCCATCGCCGAGCGCATGGCTGCCGCGATGGAGCTCGCCGAAGTGCTGGGGCGCGATGAATACGTGGCGCGCTTCTCGATGATGCGCGGCCGTTTGCTCAACATGGCCTCGCGCTTTCAGGAGGGGCGCATGTGGCTCGAGAGGGCGCAGGCGGTGGCGCAGCAGCGCGGCGATCGCGGCCTCGAGCGAGACGTGGCGCTGGCGGCCGCCGAGGCCCACGCGCGCAATGGTGAGTACAACGCCGTCATCGAGTCGGTCACCCAGGCACTCGAGCTCGCGCGCGCCACGGACGACGTGCCGGCACAGCTACGCTGCCTGCTGTTGGTCGCGCCCGCCTACGCCGCCACGGGCCAAGCCGAAACGGCGCTGTCGGCCCTACGCGACGCGTCCGAGTTGATGGGGCAAACCGCCGATCATCTCGTCGAGGTCGAGCTCTACAAGGTGCGCTCACTCGTGTTCCATCAAGTGGGCGATCACGAGGGCATGATCGAGGCAGCGCGCCGCTCGCTCGAGCTCGCCAAGGAGTACAACTTCCCCTACGAGGTCGCCGTCAACGCCCACAATTTGGGCGAATTCTATCTGCGTGTCGGCGAAGACAAGCGCGCCTTCTCGTCGCTGCGCATGGGCTACGAGGTGGCCACAGAGCATGGCTTCGCACGCCTTGCCTGGCTCAACGTGTGCCTGCTCGGCTTTCTCGATGCCATGCGATTCGGCTCCGAGCAGGGCAAAGAGCGCATGACGCAGGCCGTTCGCTATGCCGAGGAGCGCGGCTACACCTGGGACCTGATCGGCGAGAAGTACCTGCTCGCCATGGTCGATCAGCGTCTGTCCAGTCTCGACACGGCGCGTACGGCCCTGCGCGACGTGATCCGCCTGGCCGAGCAGCACGGTCACGTGCGCATTCGCGACGATGCCGAACAGGCGATGCGGGCGCTCGATACGGGGCAGCCCATCGCCCTACCACGCTAGGCGGCTCCCGCCCCGAATGGCGCAGAAGCCGCTTACGTCCTCGCGTCCTCCCTGCGACGCACAGGGAGTGCGCCTCGGTCGGTCGCTGCGGGCGCGCTGGCTTCTGCATCCATTCGGGACGGGAGCCGCGCGCTTTCGGAATGGCGCAGAAGCCGCTTACGTCCTCGCGTCCTCCCTGCGACGCACAGAGAGTGCGCCTCGGTCGGTCGGCGGGCGCGCTGGCTTCTGCATCCATTCGGGACGGGAGCCGCGCGCTTTCGGAATGGCGCAGAAGCCGCGCTGGCTCACTCCGCCGCGGGCGCTTCGGTTGCGGGTGCAGGCGCTTCGGTTGCGGGTGCAGGCGCTTCGGGCGCGGGCGCTTCGGGCTTGGCCTCGGGTGCGGGCGCTTCGGGCTTGGCCTCGGGTGCGGGTGCTTTCACCTTGGGGGCTTTCGGGGCGTCTGGCTTACGCTCGACGGCCCGCTCCGGGGTCGCGGCGGCCGGCTCGGCTTCCGGCGCTGGCTCCGGCACGCTTGCACCCTCGCTACCTTCGGTCGGCAGCGGCTCCTCGATCGGTGCGG
>CAYNOM010000235.1:0-8600 GCA_964398415.1 uncultured Polyangiales bacterium
CTGCCCCTCGCCGGGCGGCACGCGACCGCGACGCAGGTGCGGGTTGACCGCCTTGAGCAGCTCTATGTCGACTCTGTCGGCTTGGGCGACTGGCCTAAGCGCCGTGCCTGCGGGCACCTGCACCTTGGAGAGGCTCATGGGGAGCTCGTAGGACAGATCGTCGAAGCCGAAGCGCTCCGGATTGTTGGCGATGATCGCGACCGCGGTGATCTTCGCGACGTACAGGGCCGTTTCGTAGGGCAGCCCAGCTTCGAGGTGCGACAAGAGCCAGTAGTCGTTCGTGTTGTACTTGCGCACGGAACGCAACAGGCCGCCGTACCCCATGTTGTAGGCGGCGAAGGCGAGCTCCCAGCTCTCGAAACGGTCGTACAGATCGCGCATGTAGCGGGCGGCAGCGCGTGTCGACGCTTCGGGGTCGAGGCGTTCGTCGACCCAGTGATCGACGCGCAGCCCGTAGTGCTGGCCCGACGCTTTCACGAACTGCCACATGCCCTGGGCGTTGGCGTGCGAGCGCGCCGTCAGGTCGTAGCCGCTCTCTACCATGGCCACGAACTGCAGATCGTGCGGCAGGGAGTGCTCGGCGAGCACGCGCCGAATCAGCGGCCCATGACGCTCCATCCGCTTGAGCCAGGCAGCCATCAGGTCGTGACCGCGGCGATCGTTCTTGAAGAACAGTAGATAGTCGATGACGCGGCTGTCCCAGCGCACGGGCAAGTTGGGCATGCGCAGCTCGGACAGAAAGCTCAGGTCGACGCTCTCGCCGGCACGCTCGACCCGCGGTGGCGGCACGTCCGAGCTGAGCGCATCGGGTGCACCGTAGACGCAGTCGGGATCGTAAGGCTCGGGGGCCAGCGTGGGACCGGGCCCGAACAGCTCCTCCTCGTACATGCGCAGGGCGCGCAGCTCGGGCGACTCGAGGCTCACGCCGACGCCTTCGATGGCCTCTTGGCTCCACGTGGTGGCGAACAGACCCGAGTCTGCGCGTGCATGCCATGGCGCGAAGGCCGCGGCGGCGAGGGCCAGCGAGGTGCTGAACAGGTGTGGAGCGCGTCGAAGGGCCATGGGTAACCTCGAGCCGTCGAGAAGGCGGAGGGCCAGGCTAGCGCCCGCGCTTCGAGCTCGCCAGAAAGCGGCCGCCAGGGCGCCGCTCGAGCTCAGGTGCAGACCCGGTTGCGTCCGCCGCGCTTGGCTTCGTAGAGCTTGGTGTCGGCGGCTTTCACGAGCTTCACCGCGTCGTCTTCGCCGCGCAGCTGCGTGCAGCCGATGGAGACGGTGACCGGGATGCGTTCGCCCTCGAACTCGAACACGTGCTCGGCGATCAGACGGCGGAGCTCTTCGGCGATGACGGCGGCTCCCTTGAGCTCGGTCTCGGGCAGGGCCACCGCGAACTCCTCACCGCCGTAGCGCGCGATGATATCGTCTGGTCGAAGCCTCGAGCGCACGAGCGTCGCCACTTCTTTGAGCACGTAGTCGCCGGCGATGTGGCCGTAGGTGTCGTTTACCTGCTTGAAGTGGTCGAGGTCGAACATCAGGAGCGACAGCGGACGCTGATGGCGCGTGGCACGCGGCAGCTCGCGCTCGAGTGACTCGAGCAAGTAGCGCTTGTTGTGGACGTTCGTGAGGCCGTCCATGATCGTCATGCGGTAGATCGTCTCGTGGTACTGGGCCTCGACGTCCTTGCCGCTCAAGTACTTGAAGATCGTGTCGCCGACCTTGACCTGGTCGCCACGTCGCAGCTGGTATTCCTCGATGAGCTGGTCGTTGACGTAGGTGCCGTTCGTGGAGCCTAGATCTTTGATGTACCAACCGCCCTTGCGGTGGTCGATGCGGCAGTGCCGACGCGACACGCTATCGCTCGGAAGCACGATCTGATTGCCGCGCTCGCGGCCGATGCGCATGGGCTCTTTGCCCAGCAGCTGACGCTTCCCGAAGTTGTGCTGGTCGGGTGAATAGATCACCACCAGACAGTCTTCGCCGGTGCCTTCCGGGTGAGCGACTTCGCTCAGCGGCGTAATGCGTGTTTTGACCTCAGAATCCACGAGACTTCAGGTCCGCTTTCCTGCCGCAAAACCCTCGATTAACCAACAGACTATGGAGTGGCCCGGCGCACGTCAAGCGTCGCTAGTTGTCTGGACGCGCGAGTTTTTCCGGCTCGCGTGTGGGCGTCGTCGGTGCATGTCGAGCGGCGTGGGATCGTAGTTACAGATGTACTGCATGTTCTCGTAGTTGATCAGGGCATGGGCGACGACCGCGGGCAGGAGGTGTCCGGAAACCTCACACAAGAGACCGAAGCAGAGTCCCATGCACGTTGCCCAGAGCGGCCAAGCAAGCCGTGACGCGCCGGGCCCGACGTGCATCAGGCCGAAGACGACCGACGCGGGCAAAAGGCCGATGCTCGGCTGCAGCGCGCCCCGAAAGAGAAGCTCTTCCGCCACGGCCGACAGGCCCGCGAGTAGGGCGATGCGCGGCGTGGACAGGCCGAGGAGGAGCGAGCGCAGATCGACGTGGAGCTGCCGTGCGAAGGCCGTGCGGTGCACGAGAAAGCGCGTCGAGATCACGCAAAGGACGACAAGTAGAAGCGCGAGCATGGTCCCGATGACCAAGGGCAGCGGCGCCTCGAACGGCAGAAGCGGCCCATGCGGCGTTTGGAGCGCGCTTCCGTGCGCCCAGCTTGCCCACGCAAGCCCGACTGCACCCATGGGCAAATACACGGCCCAGGGCAGCCACCATGGCCCAGAACGCATAGCTTCGGCGTCTACCAGAGTAGGATGGCGGGTTCAACGATGCGTTGACACGACGGGTCGAGCGGCATACGAAAAGAAAAGGGGTTGCGCAGGCTTCCATGGATTCACAGACCGTGCACGAGACGCCTCGCATCCTGGTCGTCGACGATGAGCAAGTCATCCGCGAGATCCTCGCGGACTTTCTGTCGATGGAGGGGTTCTGGGTGCGCACCGCGGAAGACGGCAGCGCCGCCCTGGCCGAGCTGTCCCGCAACCAGTACGACCTCGTGCTCAGCGACCTCAAGATGCCCAACATGGGCGGACTCGAGCTGCTCAAGGCCATCTCCGAGCACACGCCCAACGTGGTGACGATCATCATGACCGGCTTCGGCACGGTCGAGACCGCGATCGATGCGATGAAGAAGGGCGCGTACGACTACATCCTGAAGCCCTTCAAGGTCGAGGAGGTCGTGCACACGATCCGGCGCGGTCTCGAAAAGCAGCGCCTCACGGCCGAAAACCTTCGCCTCAAAGAAGCGCTGTCGCTCTACAAAGTGAGCGAGGCCATCGCCTCCAGCCTGTCGCTCGATGGCGTCATGTCGACGGTCACGGATGCGGCCGTGCACGAGGTCAACGCCGACGCCGTGACGATCTTGCTCGACGACGGTGAGGGGGGCTTCTTCGAGCGCGCCCGCGAGGTGAACCCGCTGTTCACGCAGGAGGGTGAGTTCGGCGAGCTCGATCCAAAGGCGCTGCACGAGCATTTTTCCGACGACAAGCCGCTGCGCGTCCACGGCAGCGACGGCCTGCGTTTCTTTTCCGAGGAGCCCGAGGGCCTCACGCTCTCCTCGCTGCTCGTGACCACGCTCCGCATCCGCAATCGCACCATCGGCTACCTGGGCGCGATGAGCTTCACGCGTGGCAAGAAGTTCGACGAGGGGCAGCGCAAGCTGCTCAGTATCGTCTCCAATCGTGCGGCGGCATCGATCGAGAACGCCAAGCTCTACGAAGACCTCAAGGGCACCTTTCATCAGACGATCAAGGGCCTGGCCAGCGCCATCGACAAGATGGATCGCTACACCGCGGGCCACTCGGAGCGTGTGGCGGCCTATGCGCAGATTCTAGCGATCAAGCTCGGCCTGCCGCCGCCGGACGTGGAAATCGTGCGTCAGTCGGCGCTGATGCACGACGTCGGCAAGATCGGCTGCGTGTTGAACCTGAACAAGCCGGGCAAGCTCACGCACGAGGAGTACACCATCTTCCAACGTCACCCGGTGTACGGGCGCGACATCCTCGAGCCCATCAGCTTTCTGCATCCGCTGATCCCGGGCGTGTACATGCACCACGAGCGGTGGGACGGAAACGGCTATCCGCTCGGGCTCAAGGGGCAGGACATCCCGCTGTTCGCGCGCATCATCTCGGTTGCCGACACCTACGACGCGATGACGAGCGACAGAGCCTATCGCAAGGCGCTGCCGCACGAGGTGGCGATGACCGAGATCCGAGAGTGCTCGGCCACGCAGTTCGACCCCGACGTGGCCGGCGAGTTCCTCGAAGCCATCGAGCTCGACCGCCATGAGCGTACTGTGCGCGGCGATCCCGTCCCAGAGTGAAGAGGTGTCCGAAAACGAGCTGAGAGCCGCTTTCGTCCTCAGCCCAAACCTGCGAAATGCACAGAAGCATTCCTCGGTTTTGGGCCTCCGGGCGCGCTGGCTCTGAGCTCATTTTGGGCCACCTCTTCCGCTGTCGGTGGAGCGCTCGATGGCGGACGCGAGAGTGCGCGCGTGAGCGGCTCAGGTGCGGGCTTCGCCATGGTTGCGTGATTCGAGCGCCTCTTCCACGGCGTCGCGTACGTCCTCGTCGGGGCGCGCTTCGGGGATGGGCGGTGCGGTTTCTCCGCGTTCCTTGGCGTCTTGCCACGGATAGCGGATACGCGTGTGGTGCATCTTACACAGCGTGTCGGTGAGCCGCTTCGACATGACGCGCAGATCTTCGATGCTCAGGCCCGACTCGTCGAGCTGGCCCTGCTTGAGCTTCACGAACAGGATGCGGTTGACCATCTCCTCGAACTTGTCGCGCTCGGGTGGGTCGATGGTGCGCGACGCGGCTTCGATCGCGTCGACGAGCATCAAGATCGCCGTCTCCTTGGTGCGCGGCCGCATGCCCGGGTAGCGAAAGAAGTTCTCGTTCAGGTTCTTCACGTTCCCGTGCTCCAGGCACTTGTGCCAGAAGTACTCGATGACGCCCGTCCCGTGATGGGTGTAGGCGAACTCGACCACCGGCTCGGGGATCTTGCCCTCACGCAGAATGCGCACCCCTTCGACGACGTGGGCCATGATCGCGTCGGCGCTCACGTCCGGATCGAGCCCGCCGTGGGGAGAGGGCTCGCCGGCGTCGAGGTTCTCGACGAAGTACTTGGGCTGACAGGTCTTGCCGAGGTCGTGGTAGTAGGCGCCCACGCGCGTCAAGAGGCCGTCTGCGCCGATGGCCGAGGCCGCCGCTTCTGCCAGGTTGGCCATGGCGCGTGCGTGCTCCCAGGAGCCCGGTGCTTCCCGCGCCATCTTCTGCAGCAACGGCTGGCTCAGGTCGGACAGGTCGACGAGACGGCTGCGCGAGACGGTGCCGAGCAGGCGTCCGACCAGACTCTGGGACAGAAGCGCGAGCAGCGCGGGCGTGAAGCCGCCGACCAGGCCGCTCATCAGATTCGAGTGATGCAGCGCCGCGAGGTCGCCGCGCAGGGAGATGCGACCGAGCAGCAGCATGCTCCCCGCGATCACGAGCACGACACTCGCGATGGACGTGGCGACCCCCGCGAGCAGGATGTCGCCCGCGCGATGGCGAGAGCGCAGCGCGAGCGTGATCGTGAAGCCGCTCGCGAGATAGGTGAGCAGGTAGTCGAGCCTGAAGTTGACCAACGAGGCGCACAGAAAGCTCGCGGCCATGGCCACCATGAAGCCCGTGCGTCGGTCGAGAAACAGCGCCACCCACAGGGGCAGGGCGGCCACCGGAATCGCGTAGGGGCTGATGCCGGTGAGCAAGAGCAGGAGCTTCGCGAACAGCACGAAGCTCACCATCATCGCGAGCAGGCCCACCTGCGTACGGAGCAGCGTGCCGTAACTCAGGCTGAAGTGCCTGAGGTACGTCGTCATCATGATCCCGATCAAGAAATAGACGAACCAGGTGCCGATCAGCGCGCCTGGGCGCACGGGACGTCGCGCGTCCTCGTACAGCGAAACGTACTCCCCGAGGCTCGGGTCCTTCACGGTTTCGCCGCGCGCGATCATGGGCGCCACGCGCTCGAGCCGCGTGCTGTCCTCGTCGACCTGCATGCGCATCACGACGCTCGGGAGGCGTAGCGTGACGGCAGCCGGCTCGTCTGGCACGACGCGCAGGGGTTCGAACAGGGTCTCGCCCAAGCTGATAAGCATCAGCAGCGTGGCGGTCACCGCGCTCATCACAACGCCGGCTCTGGGGCCGGCGATCAGTCGTGTTCGCAGCATGGCTGTGCGCGGTGCTTTCGGGCTTGCCGTTCCGTCACCATAGCCACAGAGGCTAGTGCTCCCGCGCCCACCTTTCAAGAACCGCCATCGGGACACGTGGGGCGCTGCCCTACACGCGCCCATTCGCCAAGGGCTGCTAGCCTCCCGTCGATGCTTGCGTGGGGGCGTGCGAAGTGGCCGCTTTGGGGGGTGACGCTCACGCTCCTTCTGGGGATGGCGTGGGCATTCCCGTTCAGCGTCGACGACGCTTTCATCACGCTGCGCTACGCGTCGCGCATCGCGCGTGGCCACGGCTACTCGTTCAACCCGGGGCCAGCCACGGATGGCGTGACCGGGCCCCTGTGGCTCGTCCCGGCGCTGCTCGCGGAGTGGGGCGGGCTCGACGCCGAGCACGTGCTCAAGCTCACGGGAGGTGCATGTGCGATCGCCGCCGCCCTGATGGTGATCGTGCGGGCGCGCGCGCAGCAGGGCGGGCGGGTGGCTGCGTGGGCGCTCGTCGGCTTGCTGGCGACGCAGCTGCCGTTCGTGGTGTGGGCCGTTGCGGGTCTGGAGAGCGCCGCTGCAGCGCTTGCGTTCACGGTGATGGCGCTCTCGGTCACCGCATCGCCGGGGCCGCGAGGCGTTTCGCTCGGCTGCGCGATAGCCTGCGCCGCTTGGCTCAGGCCCGAGATCTTTCCCGCTGCCGCGGTAGCGCTGTTTGCGTGTTTTCTGCGCGAGCGACGCGAGGCCTTTCGCGCCTTCGGGATCGGCGCCGGGGGCGCGCTCGCGATCCTCGCGTTTCGGATCGCGATGTTTGGGGCGCTCCTACCCCTCAGCGCCCATGCCAAGCCTGCAGAGCTCGGTCACGGGCTCGACTACGCGTTTTCCGCCTTCGCTCGCTGGCCCGTGCTGTTTGCGCTCCTGCTCAGCCTTCCCTGCGTTCAGAGCCCTAGACCGCGCGATCTTGCGCTCGTGGGCATCGTCGCCGCCCACGTGCTCGCCATCGTTCTCGCAGGGGGCGATTGGATGCCGAGCCAGCGCCTGTTCGTGCCGATGATCCCCATCGCATGCCTCATCGCGGCGCGCGGTTTTGCCGTGTGGATGCGCCGACGTCGGACCCTCGCGCTGCTCTTCCTCTTCGCGTGCGTGTCGACGTCCATGCTCGAGCTTTCGCGTGAGCTGCCTGCCGTGCGGGAGGCGGGGCTCAATCGCCGCGCGCGCGTGCCCGAGCTCGCGCGGCTGCTCGAGAGTCGGCCGGGGCCCGTCGCGGTGGTCGACGTGGGCGCCCTCGGTGTCGCACTGCCCCAGGTGACGTTGTTCGATCTCGGCGGTCTCACACGTCCGCAGGTGGCCTACGCGAAGGGCGGTCACCTCGACAAGCGCTTCGACGAGGGCATCCTGCGCGACGAGCAGCCTGCGTGGGTGGTGCTTCACAGCGCGCGCGCGCCGGAGGTAGACGCGGACGGTGTGCTACGGCGCATGTGGGGCTATCCCGTCGAGCGGCGCGTCGCGGGCTTTGCGTTCGTGAGAAAGCACTATCGCGTGCACCACGTGTTTCGCTACAGCCCGACATACTTCTACATTTTGCTGGCCCGCAGCCAGGCTGCTTCAGGCCCCTAGTCGGTAGGATCTGTCAAGCGCGAACACCATGTTGGCGAGGCACCGCACCCAGTCGATCTTGAGCGTTTGGAGGAGCCGCGACTTTTGGCACCATAGGGATATGACGTCCCTCGCACCCGGTTTCTTGGTGGCAGCGCCCATCCTGCGCGATCCCAACTTCGCGGGGACGGTGGTGCTCATGGTGGAGCATTCAGACCAGGGAGCCTTGGGCTTCGTGGTCAATCGTGTCGCCACGAGCGGGCTCAAACGTGTGCTCACCCAGCTAGGGCTCGAGAAGCTCGAGGTGCGCGCGGAGGTGCCCGTGATGATCGGCGGCCCGGTGTCCCCGCAGACGGGTTGGGTCGTGTTCGAGTCCGACACCGCCCAGGAGGAGCGCGAAGACGTGCTCATGGTCACCGAACGGCTCGGTGTCAGCGCCTCCAAGCAGTTTCTCGTCGATGCCCTCCGTGGAGAGGCGTCTGGCCGAGCCATGCTGGTGCAGGGCTATTCGGGGTGGGGCCCCGGACAGCTCGAGGCCGAGCTGCGCCAGGGCGTGTGGATTCCAGTCGATCTGGATGCGCGCGTGCTGTTCGACACCGAGGCCGACCGCCGCTGGAGCGCTGCGCTCGGGGTCCTTGGCATCCATCCCGCATCGCTGCCACGCACGCAGGTCGCGCAGGCCTGAGGGGAAGGCCTGGGGGCTCCTCAGCCGCCCGTGCTCTTGGCTTTCTCGCCCTTGCCTGACGTCTTCGCCTTCGGCATGGGCTTGTCACCCGACTCGCCGCCGGTGGTTTGCGGC
>CAYNOM010000236.1:0-8599 GCA_964398415.1 uncultured Polyangiales bacterium
ACCACCTGGGCGAGCTGTGGGCGCAGTTCGACTTCTTGCTGCCCGGCTTCCTCGGCGACGAGGCTCAGTTTCGCGCGCGCTACCGCACGAACGTGTCGCAGTCGCTCACCGACCGTGCGCGGCTCGATGCGCTGCACCACCGCGTTGCGCCCTACATCCTGAGGCGCACGAAAGAGAGCGTGGCGCCGGAGCTTCCGCCCAAGATCAAGACCGTCGTGCCCATCGAGCTGAGCGGCAAGCAGCGCGAGCTGTACGAGGCCATCCGCTCGGCCGCCCACGAGGACGTGCGGCGCGCCATCCGTCAGAAGGGCTTCTCGGGCTCTGCCCTGCAAGTGCTCGACGCGCTCATGAAGCTACGCCAGGTGTGCTGCGATCCGCGGCTCGTGCAGATGGAAGCCGCGCGCTTCGTGCGCGAGTCGGCCAAGCTCGAAAAACTCGAAGAGCTCGTGACCACGCACCTCGAGTGTAAGCGACGGGTGCTGATCTTCTCCCAGTTCACGAGCATGCTGAGCCTCATCGATCGCACGCTCAAGCAGCGCGACATCGACACGCTGATCCTCACGGGCCAGACCGAAAACCGTCAGGCCAAGGTCGACGCGTTCGAGCGCGGCCACGCCGACGTGTTCTTGATCAGCCTCAAGGCAGGGGGCACCGGGCTCAACCTGACCAGCGCCGACACCGTGATTCACTACGATCCGTGGTGGAACCCGGCCGCCCAGGATCAAGCCACCGATCGCGCCTACCGCATCGGGCAGAAGCGCTCGGTGCTCGTGCAAGAGCTCGTCGTGGTCTCCAGCGTCGAAGAGCGCATGCGCGCGCTGCAAGACCAGAAGCGGGAGCTATCCCGCGCCGTGCTCGAAGGTGAGGGCGAGGCGAGTCCGACGCTGACCGAACGAGATGTGCACGATCTGTTCGCACCGCTCGAGGTCTGAGCGGCCAAAAAGCGCGCATGGCCCATGGACGCCCTTCTCGGTTTTGGGCAGGATGCGCCCATGCCGCAGGAAAAGCCGTTCGAGCTCGAGGGCATGGTGTCCACCGTCACCGTGCTGCGCCTTCTCACCGATGACGTCGCCGCGATCAAGCACGCCCTGGGCGAGCAGATCGCCCACATGCCGGGCTTCTTTGCCGATGCACCGGTGGCGCTCGATCTGAGCGCGCTCGAGGGTACCGACGAGGACAGTGAAGAAGACACCCCGAAGGAGCGACGGGAGGTCTCGCTCGTGTCGCTCGTGAACGCGCTCGACGAGCTCAAGCTCGTGCCCGTGGGCGTGCGCAACCTGCGCGAGGCGCGCCGGCAGGAGGCGCGGGCAGCAGGTCTCGGGGTGTTGCGCGGCAGCAGCAAGCGCGCCCCAAAGCCAAGAACCGAAGCCGCAGCGGAACAGCCCGAGCCCAAGGCGAACGAGGCCGAGGCCGATCGCAGAAGCGGTGCCGAGCGGCGCAAGGAAGCGAGCGCGCCACAACCCACGTCGCTCGTGCTCAAGCTGCCCCTGCGCTCGGGCCAGGTCGTGTACGCCGAGCAATGCGACGCGGTGGCCCTGTCCTCGGTCAACGCAGGCGCGGAGCTCATCGCCGACGGCAACATCCACGTCTATGGCGCCCTGCGCGGACGCGCCCTCGCCGGAGCCCACGGCAACGAAGAGGCCCGCATCTTCGTGCGCAGCCTGGAAGCCGACCTGGTCGCCATCGCGGGCTGCTACCTACGCGCCGACGAGCTGCCCGAGAAGCTGCGCGGCAAGCCGGCCCAGGTGTATCTGGAGCGGGGTGAGATCCGCGTCGCCGAGCTCTGAGCCGCACACCTTGTCCCACATCTGACTACCCTAAGTCGCGGAAATCGTTGTCGAAAATTTGTCGTTCCCGATCACTTGGCTCGATATGGAACGTGCACGCGCGAGCAGCGCCTCGGCGGCAGACCAAGGGCACGTTTTTTTCGAGACGTTCGAACGTCGATGGGCAACCGACACGGGGCGAGCCGGGCATGGCGACACCCCGTGACGACGCGAGCGGGGAGGTCCGAATGGCACAGGTGATCGTCGTCACATCCGGCAAGGGCGGAGTTGGAAAAACCACCACCAGCGCGAGCATCGCGGCCGGCATGGCCATGCGCGGCGCGAAGACCGTCGCCATCGATTTCGATGTCGGCTTGCGCAACCTCGATCTGATCATGGGTTGCGAGCGCAGGGTGGTGTACGACCTCGTCAACGTCGTGAAGGGCGAGGCATCGCTGCGCCAGGCGCTGATTCGCGACAAGCGCGTCGAAAACCTGTTCATCCTGCCGGCCTCACAGACGCGCGACAAGGACGCGCTCGATCTCGAGGGCGTCGGCCGCGTGATCGACGAGCTCAAGGCGATGGGATTCGAGTACATCATCTGCGACTCACCCGCCGGCATCGAGAAGGGTGCGCAGATGGCCATGTACTTCGCCGACGAGGCGATCGTGGTGACGAACCCCGAGGTGTCGAGCGTGCGCGACTCCGATCGCGTGCTTGGGCTACTCGACGCCAAGACGCGCAAGGCCGAGCTCGGCGTGCCGATGAAGACGCACCTGCTCGTGACGCGCTACTGCCCCGAGCGCGCCCAGAAGGGCGAGATGCTGGCCGTCAACGACATCATCGAGCTGCTCGGCATTCCGTTCCTCGGCGTGATTCCCGAGTCGCGCGCGGTGCTCAACAGCTCGAACCAGGGCACGCCCGTGGTGATGGATGAGACCACCGACGCCGCCCAAGCCTACATGGACGCGCTCAAGCGCTTTCATGGCGAAGAGCAGCCCCACCGCTTCCTCACCACGGAAAAGAAGGGCTTCTTCTCGCGCCTGTTCGCTCCTTCCAACGCCTATGCGGGGTGACACCATGACCTGGTACAACTTCTGGAAGAGGCCAGAGGCGACCGCCCAGGTCGCCAAGGACAGGCTGCAGATCATCGTCGCGCGCGAGCGCACGGCGAGCGCAAACGGAACGGTGCCCGGCTACCTGCCGCAGCTGCAGCAGGAGCTGCTTCAGGTGATTGCGAAGTACGAGCACGTCGATCTCGACCGCGTACACGTCAACATCGACAAACGAGGCGACTCGGAGGTGCTCGAGCTGAGCATCATGCTGCCCGAGGACGACGAGCTCGAGGCCGTGCGCCGCGGGATGGCCTACGCCTGACGACGCACGTCAGTTCGTGACGCGCCGCGTACCCGCCGGCGGCTGCCACTCGAAGGTCTTGTCGTCGAACGTTCGGTTGAAGCGCAGGCCCTTGAAGTCGAAGCGGTTGCGATTGCCGGCGGCATCGACGATCAGCACGCGGTGCACGAGGCCTGCGCGCGCCGGGTCGGCATCGACGTAGAAGAGGATGCGCTCGTAGTGGGGGCTGTCGCGCTTCGGCAAGAGCTCGAGCACGTAGCCAGCCTTGAAGCCTTGCTTCTTTGCGTCGAGCAAGCGGAACGTGAAGTCGTCCCTCAGCTTGCCCGTGCCCGTGAGAAACGAGAGTGCCTGGGGCAGCTCCGACTCGCCGAGCGCACGCTCGAAGACCTGGCCCTTGTCGCCGTCGTCTCCGGGCTCGTACACCAGCATGCGCTTGCCGTTGCTGACGATCACCTTGCCGTTCGGCTTCGCGTAATCCCAGCGCATCTTGCCAGGCTTCTGGAAGCGCACCTTGCCTTGGGACCTGTCGTACTTGTCGTACAGCCGATTGAAGTAGGTCTGGTGAAAGTCGGCCTCGACCGATCGGGTCTGATCGTAGAAAGCCTGCACCAGCGCCGCGACCGCATCGGGTGTGCTCTGGCTCTCCGTCCCTGACTGCGCGTGAACGAGGCCGGCACCCCCGAGCAACAGAAGCGAGATCGCAAAAGCGATCTTGCGCACAAACAAGGAACACATCGCACTGGGCATCACGTTCAACCCCTCGGTAAAGTTGTAGCCACATGCACTCGAATGGTGTGGCAACCATCACTAGACAGGGCTAGCGCTCCAACTATTCACGCCGCGAAAACACGTCAAATCCGGGCATTTCGCGCCCTTTCGCGCCCGCCTCGGCCCCAGAGGTCCGAAGCTTGGAACCCATTCCGTCAACCTTGATCGACCTGCGAACGCTCCCCTACGATTACGAAGGTGTGGCGGAATCGTGGAGCCACGATGCTGGTTCACACGGGGAGAGGGCAACGCGACAACACCCGTGGAAGGCGAGGGTTGTGCGTGAACAGGGAGGTTCGACATGGCCAAGCAAAGCTTCGATTCGCGGTATTCGCTCGAGCAGCTGGAGGAGCGACACAGGTCCCTGAAAGAACAAGTGCACATCCTGGAACGCAGAGCCTTCCTCACCCCCGAGGAACAGCGCAGAGCTACCGACCTCAAGAAGCAGAAGCTGGCCACCAAAGACGCCATCTCGATGATGCGCTCTAGCATGCAGTAAGCAGCTCAGAGCTGCGCAGCCGGCGGCGCTTCCGCCTCGGGAGCGGGCGCATCCCCCTCCAACTCCGCGAGGAGCTTGTCGAGCGTGATGCGCCACTCCGTGCGAAGTCCGAGACCATCCTTGGTGGCTTCCTCGCGGCTCAACGCAAGGTAGTGGCGGGCCTCACGCGCCTGCCCCAGACGATGGGCGGTGGTGCCGCGCAAGAAGTAGAAGCGGGCGCGGGTGGGCTTGTCCATCTCGGCCACGTGGGGCTCGAGGTCCGTCAACCACACGTCGACCTGCTCATAGCGGGCCTCGTCGAAAGCCGTCTCTGCGCGCCGCATGTCATCGCGCAGCGCCGCACAGCCCAACATCGACAGAAGGAGAACCGAGAGGACGAAGAGAGCTCGCATCGAGGCGCACCATAGCCCCTCGCGCGCATCAGCGACAAGGGCCCGACGAAACCCCGAAAGCCTGTCTCACTCGAGCTCGATCTCGATGTCGTCGAGCAAGCTGGCCGCGCCGCCGCTCTCGAGCCACAGCCGGGTGTCCATCTCACGCTCGTCGACGAGCCCCTCGAGATACCCGCGCAGGGCAGGAATCGTCTCGACCAAGCGCTCCACGTACTCACGCGACAGAAACAGCACCGTCGAACGCTGGGCTGCGGTCACCGTCGCCGACGCAGCGACCCCGCCGAGGAGCGAAATCTCGCCGAACACGTCACCCGGTCCGAGGGTGGCGAGCAGAACCTTGTCGGCACCGTCGCGCTTCCAAACGTCTACCGCACCGGAAAGCACCACGTAGAGCCCCTGACCGGGCTCGCCTTCACGGATCAGATCGGTGCCGGCCGCGACGTCGTGGGCCACGAATCTGCGCACGAGATCGATACGCTGGTTGCGATCGAGGGGACGAAACAGGGGGGCCGTCTGCATCAGGTTGTTGACGAGTCGCTCGCGCGTGAACTTGTCGAGGGCTCGCGCGATGGCAGCCGCGCCACTCGACAAGGCGGAGAGCGCCTCCACATCGAGCTCGAGCAAGTCGGCATCGCTCGCGGCGATCACACTCGCGCTGCGCGGCGCATTCGAGAGCAGCGCCATCTCACCCACCACCGCACCTTCGTGCAGCTCTGCCAGCACCTGCATCTCTCCCTTTGCATCGACGCGCGACACCTCGAGATCGCCGCGGGCCACGAGAAAAAAGCTGCGCCCCGGATCGCCCTGCTGGATCACCACCTCGCCCGGACGCTTGCGCACGAGCGTCACCATCGCCACGAGGCGCGCGAAGTCGTCGCGCTCGAGCTCGCTCAGCAGCGGGATGGGCGGCAGGTTGCCCGGAACGATGCTCAGGCTCGAGACGTCCTTGCCGATCTGCTCGGCGCGCTCGAAGAGCTCTGGGCCTTCCAAGGCGAGCACCTGCTCGGCCTCCGGAGTGAGCCGCGTGTCGTCGTCGAGCAGTGCAGGACGCACCGCCTTGCCGATGCGTCCCGAATCGAGAGCGTATAGCTCACCGAGACTGCTCAACATCGGGGACAGGGCCGGCTCGAGCGCGACCAGCACTTTGATCGCCACGAGGGCCCGCAGGGGGTAGCCCGAGTGGGCGGCATGACGGGCTACGGCCGTGTAGACCGTCGCTGCCCGCTGCACCTCGGAGGCCGCAAGCAGCGCGTCCCCGACCCTCAGGCGCAGGTCGAGATGGCCCGGAGCAGTCAGAAGGGCTGCGAGATAGTGCGAGAGGGCCGTGGCGTAGTCCCCTTCGAACAGGGCGCGACGGGCATGGGCGCGGGTGGAGGCAACGGTGGGCTCAGTCACCTCGGCACTGTACTCGGTAGCCGTACTTGGCTTCAACGAAGCTCGTGGATTGAGCCTCGGGGGCCCGAGTGCGGTACACTCGTCGACTGCGCGATGAGCGTCCAATGCACGAGCTGTGGCCATGCCATCCCATCGGGCCAGTTCCGTTGCGGAAAGTGCGGCGCAGCGCAGACGCGTGACTCCGTGGACGATTTCGAAGCACTCACCGAGACGCTGACGTCCGAGCCACGCATGGCGCTGGGCGTGGGTCCCGAGGAAGATCACAAGGCCAAGGACTCGGTGGTCCCGAAGGGCACCTTTGCCTCCGAAGAGCCCGTCGTGCCGAGGCAGGAGATCGCGAGCGACCCGCCAAAGGCAGTCGCCCCCGAGCGCAAGGCAACCCCTTCCGACCCGAGCGCGCTGCCCGACGCCGCGCAGAAGCCCGCCACGAAAATCGCGACGGGCGCGCGTCCTGCCACCGCGGCGAGCGCAAAGCGTCCGCCTTTTCTGGCGTCAGAAATCCTGCGCAACGACCTGATGCCAGAGGCACCCGGAGAGATCGCCCTCAAGCGCACGCTGTGGGTGGTCGGGGCCCTCGGCCTGTCGCTTGCGGCACTCGGCCCATCGAGCTTTTCGCTCGTGCTGCTCGGGCTCGGCACGGCGAGCATGCTGGCCCTTGGGCTCTTGCGCCTGAGCTACACGACGCGCGCCACCGCCGTGGCCGCCGTGGGTGCCGCAGGCGTGACGACGGTCGAGCTCCTGCGCATGAGGGCGGGAGCCTCGGGACAGGACGTGCTGCTGCTCGCGGGCACCACGCTGCTCTCGAGCGCGCTTCTGTTTCGTGCCTGGTATCGCGCATCCGCGACCGCGCGCAGCCTCGTGAGCGCGGGGCTCGTTTTCTGCGTCCTCTGGCTCGCGCTCAACGTGAGCCTGTCGAAGCTCTCGCTCGGCTGGGAGTGGCAGAGCTGGCTGCCCGCGCTCACGCTGTGCACGCTGTGCCTGCTGCTCGTCTTGTCTCTGCTCGCGTTCATGGACGACGAGACCACGGGCGCGTGCGACGTATGGGGCTTTGGTCTTCTGCTCTGGTTTGCCGCGCACGTCGCCGCGCGTGAGGCGCTGCTCGGGGGCGGCAACGAGATGCTCAGCGGCCCCCATATCCTCGGGCTTTCCGAGCCGCTGTTCGCGGCGCCCCTGGCCGTCGCCCTGGCGCAGCTGTTCTCACGCGCCCTCGGACACAGGCCTCACGGAAGTCTGCGCGGCCACGATGCGAGCAGCACCACGAGGCAGGTATTGCCGCGCTGATCGAGCGCCTGGCCGATGCCCGCGTCCGTGAAGCGACGTTCCGACACCGCCATGCGATGGGACGGGCTCTCGAACACCGCCTCGAGCGCGTCGTCAGCGCTGCCTGCACGGGCCACCGCCTCGCCCACGGCGCGCGCCGAAATGCGCTCTGCACGCAAACGCGTCTCGGGGTCGTCACCGCCCTCGAGCCGATGGGCCACGCGCCCCAGCTGACACACGCGCTCTGCATGGCGCTGCGCGCTCTTGCTCAATAGGTCGTTTTGACGCAACGCACCTGCGCCGCTCCGCGCCCGAAAGCTGTCGAGGCGAGCGAGCAGCACATCGATGGGCCGCATGCGAGGTCCGCGACGGGGCGGCTCAGACCCGGTGGCCACCGCCTCGCGCAGGGCAGGCATGGGGGGTACGCCGTCGAGGTCGAGCTCCGACACGGGGCGGGGTCCATTCGGCCCTTCGGCCACGAGCTGCACGCGCTTCGCCGACAGCTCAGCCGGCAACAGCACCCCCTTCGTCAGCTCGCTCATCGCGACCTCGAGCTTGTGCGTATGCCCCTCGCGGTCCTCCACGACCAGATGCGGCTTGCCAAAGCCCGGCTCGAGCCCGCCGAACAGCTTCGTTCCGTCGCGCCACAGGCGCCCACCACGCGAGGACACGAGCACGAGCCAGCGCGCATCGGAGCGCGCCTCCCCGCATACGAGCGGCCCGTCGGAGCGCTCGCCGAGCGCTTTGATCCACTGGATGAGCGCCGCTTCGTCGTGACCTTCGTGCGCGTGCACGAACACGCCGTCGAAGCCCAGGGCGCGCACCGTGGGCAGCAGCAGCTTCGTATCGACCGTGCGGCCCGTCAGCACGATCTCGGCTGCCGCCTCAGACAGCGCGTTTTCATAGCGACACGGCAGCTCGAGCGCGCGCGCCGTGTGCGCTCCGACGAGCCAAAGCCATGTCCCAAGCACCGCGAGCCACAAGTACCGCATGCTGCGAGCCTAGGCTCGGTACCCGTGCCCCGAAAGTTTTCGGCGAGCGCTCAGCTTCGGTAGCCTGCATTCACGTCGATATAGGTATGGCCGATGTCGCAGGTCAGGTAGCTCGCCCTGCCCTTGCCTCGGCCGAGGCGCACCCGAATCGGATAGCGCTTGCCCTTCATG
>CAYNOM010000237.1:0-4086 GCA_964398415.1 uncultured Polyangiales bacterium
GGTCGGTCGGTGCTGCCCGTGTGTGATCCGACGTCGCCTGAGAACGCGGAGCGTAAG
Organism: uncultured Polyangiales bacterium; assembly: GCA_964398415.1. Lineage (GTDB taxonomy): Bacteria > Myxococcota_A > Polyangia > Polyangiales > DASUME01 > DASUME01. Next base: position 58 of record CAYNOM010000237.1, read on the forward strand.
GACGAGCTGGTGGCCCTCGCGGTGCCGAAGTCGACGCTGCAGGGCTCGTGGGAGAAGACGAGCACGCCGCGCTTCAGCCTGACGGAGGTCGAGCACGACGGGTTCGGCAAGCCGACGCGGGTGTCGCAGTGGGGCGAGGTGACGCTCGGAAGCGGTTACGTTCCGGGCGCGGCGTACAGCGTAAGCAACCGGTACGTCGGCGACGACGAGGTGATCGAAGAAACCGACTTTTTGCACAACCTCGACGCGTGGTTGATCGGCTTTCCGTACGCGGGCCGCAAGCGAGCAGGCGATAGCGCGCGCACGCTGCTGAGCGAGACGCGCAACTTCTACGACGAGCCCTGCGACGAGTCCGAGGCCGCTCGCGAGGGCAAAGGCCCAGCGCAGACGAAGTCGCTGACGCACGGGCTGTTGACGACGGTGCAGGGCAAGCTGGCGGAAGAGGGCAAGCTGGCGGAAGAAGGGCGCTGGGTGACGGTGTCGCGCACCTGCTACGAGCGCGGGCAGCCCGTGTCTGTGCAGGATGCGACGGGTCGGCGCACGCGCTTCGAGCGCGACGCTGCGACGGGGTTCTTTGTCACGGCAGAGCACATCATCGTCGGCACCGAAGATGCGCCTCGGGAGCTGACCTATCGCGCCGAGTACGACACGGGGCTCGGTGTGCTGGTGTCGCTGACGGAGCCCGTGGACCCGACAGACCCTTTGGTGAAGCAGTCGAAGGTGGAGTACGACGGTCTCGGGCGTGTTCGCGCCATCGTAGACCCACTGGGCGACCGGGTGGTGGAGTACGACTACAGCTACGGGAGCCCGCTGTCGACGACGACGGTGCGCGAGCTACTGGAGCGTGAGAGCGGGGCCTACGCCGAGTCGCTGATCTACACGGACGGTGCGGGTCGGGAGCGGCTGCGCAAGCAAGCGGCAGAGGCGCCCTACGGGGTTGTGGGCAGCGGGTTTGTGAAGTACTCGGCGCGCGGCGGGGTGATCGCCGAGTACGAGCCGTTCCGTTCGCCGACGTCAGGCTTCGAGGCCGCACCGCCGACGGCTGAGAAGATAAGGTCTCGCTACGACGAGCTGGGTCGGCTGGTGGCGCAGTTTGGTCCTTCGACGGCGGAGCTTCGACGCAGCTTCGGGCTTGGGCCGGAGTTTACGCAGCTGATGGAGAAGCGCTACAGCCCGTTGAGCGAGCTGACGCTGAGTGAGCGCGAGGTGCTGGAGAGTAAGTCTCGCCCGCCAGGCCAAGCGACTCCGCTGAGCTGGGGCGTGCAGACAGCGCTGGATGGGCTTGGAAGGGTCAGGCAAGTCGCGCGGGTCAACCCGACGGCCGAGGGGGTGCAGCAACTTCGCTGGCAGCTTGGGTACGACGCGCGGGGCCTGTTGACGTCGTTCGCGGATGCCAAGCACGCGCGTGCCTATCGCTACGATTCCCTCGGTCGGTTGCGTCGCGTGGAGGACAAGAACCTCGGCCCCATCGACTACACGTACGACGACGCGGGTCGCCTCGAGTCGCGGGTGGACGTGCTGGGGCAAACCCAGCGCTGGACATACGACCTCGCGGGTCGCGTGCTGACGCACGAGCTCTCGGGGCACGCGGGCACGCCGAAGCGCGCCGACGAGACCTATCGCTTCCACTACGACGTGGCGCACCCCGACTTCGAGCGGCACGCCAAGGTGAAGGCGCGAAATCTCTTGGGTCGCGTGTCGTGGATGGAGTTTGCCACGGGCCTCAGTGCCTACGGCTACGATCACGAGGGCCGACCCGAGGTGGAGGTCACCCAACTTTGGAACCCCGAGCAAGGCGAGGACCTCAGCCTGCGCGACACGTACGTGCGCACGGCGAGCTACGACGCGGCGGGCCGGCTCGTGAGCTCGCTCGAGGGGGCGCGAGCAGACACCACGCCTGACGGTGACAGGAAGCCGGACGACGCGGGCCTACTCGTGCGCCGCACGTACAACGTGCGCTCGCTGCTGACGAGCGTGAGCGCGCGCCTTTCTGGCACAGACCACGCGCTGTTCTCGAACGTGGCCTACGAGCCGACGGGCCTGCCCTACGCATCCGAGTCGGGCAATGGTCTGCGGACGTGCCGGGGCTACGACGAGCGACGGTCGGTGGAGCGGGCGATCACGGGCCTCCCCAAGGACGTGGATTGCGATCAGCTCTCGCAGAGCGGCGGTCGGGGCCTGTACAACTTGAGCTACGCGAGGACGTACGACGGGCAGCTCGCGGCGATCGACGACCTGAGCGCAAGCGTGCCCGAGGTGATGCGGCTGGGGGCGGCGTTTTCTTACGATCACGTGGGTCAGCTGACGGGGGCGGAGTACGAAGAGCCCGCGCTGAGGGATCATCGCTACAGCCACGACGAGGTGCAAAACCTGGTGAGTAAGGTGGTGCTCGACCCGCAGGGCAACGTGGAGCGTGCCACGCGCTACTTCTTCGACGAGGGCGAGCATCCGAGCCCCCAGCGCGTGGCGCGGGTGAGGGTGGGCGCGACGGACACCACGCTGAGCTACGACGCGGTGGGGCAGCTGCGAGGCCTCGACGGCGCGAGCCTCGAGTACGACGTGCTCGGCAACCTGGCTGCCGCGACACTCCCTGGCGGCACGCGCGTCGAGCACCACTTCGACGCGGTGGGCGAGCGGCGCATCACGGTGGTGCGCGACCTCGAAGGGAGGGTGCAGAAGAGCGAGCGCGTCTTCTCCGAGAACTTCTCGATCCGCGACGGCGACAAGATTTGGCAAGTGTCGTCGTCGCTCGACCGTGCAGAGCTGCGGAGCTCGCCCGGCCTGCGCGTCGACATGGCCCTGCTCGACGAGCTGCGGCAGTACGTGAACGGCGGAGGGCGTAGCGCGAACTTGAAGCAGCCCCTGCCCGACGAGTACATGGACCTGAACGGCGACGAGAGCGCCGACTTCGACGCGGCGGATCTCGCGTGGGCCGAGGCTGCGGGCGACGAGCCTGTCGGGGAGCCTCGGCTGTCGGTGACGTACCACCACGCCGATCACCTAGGCTCAGCGACCCACGCGACCACGGCGAGCGGGCGGCTGATCTCGCAGCAGGTGTTTCTGCCCTACGGCGAGCTCGGCAGTCGCAGCGGCCAAGAGCCCCTGAACGGCTTCACGGGCATGCGCCGAGACCTGTTCGACGTTGGCCTCGTGCACATGGGCGCCCGCGAGTACAGTCCCACCCTCGGGCGCTGGCTCACGCCCGATCGCTACATCGGCGAGTCGCCGAAGCTGATGTTCGAGAAGATCCTCGAGGCCAATCTGTATGCGTATGCGCGGGGAAATCCGGTCCGCTACGGGGATCCATCAGGCCGCGGTGCCGCTGAGAAGCTAGCCGAAGAAGTTGTCGAGTACACCGTCCAGCAACTGCCCAAGGTGCCGCCAGCGAACACCAATGGCGTCACGTCAGTCCTGTCCCGCCTTGCTCCGGCGGCAAAGTGGGGCCTGCGCCTGGGCGGTGCTGTGTTGGCCCTCGCGGAGAACTGGGTCTTCCCCTCGGCGACAGGGGAGGTCGAGGGGTCGCTCGGGTACTGCATCGAGAACCCCAGCGCGCGCGGCTGCCAGGCCATGCTGCGCGAGGAAGCCAAGAAGACTGGGGAGGCCATCGATGTGGAGCCCCCATCCGACGGCCAGCCCAAGATCGGCTTCGCAGGCGGCGGTGATGACGGCGAGCCGCCGAGCGGATCACGCGCGCGGACTCGGCCGGCAATGGCGCATGGGATGCCTTATCACCCGCGCGTCCGCGCAAGAGCAGTGCAGGATCCCGTGAGTCACAATTTCCCGTACAGTATGGATGATGCAATCTTGGCCACGACACCTGAGGTCAAAGACAATGGTTACAGGATCTACCGATTGCGGGGGACGATGACTGGATCAGTCGTGACTGACTCAAACGGGAAGCGAACTCAGAAGCATAAGGCAGGAGTCTTTGAGATCGGAGTTACCAAGGATGGCGTCATCGATCATCGCTTCTTCAGGCCGGACAAGTGATGCTGTACATCACGATAGATGGAATGATGTCAGGCACTG
>CAYNOM010000237.1:4096-8595 GCA_964398415.1 uncultured Polyangiales bacterium
CAGATTTAGGACTCTCTACGTGTCTTATGGACCGGATTGCTCGCTGGCTGCACGACTATGAACTCGCTCACTATGGTCAGTACGAGAACGAGAGCGAGGTTGCGGCCCTTGACAAGGAAGGGATGGAGATCTGTCGCCTCGTCCGCGAAGAGCTGCCCGAGGCGAAGATCAAGTACTTTTCAAGTGCAACACTGCACGAAGTGCTCCTGCCTTGATAGACCATGGGACGCGAGACGCTTCTCAGATGTAAGACGGCGCCACAAGTGGTTGGAGCGTTCCCATGTCGAGTCACGGAATTCGTAGCCTGCGCCCCACGCTCCTCACGGTCTGGTTGCTCCTGAGTGCCGCCTGCGACACGCAGTCGGGTGACGCCGCCACCACGACCTGCACGCCCACCTGCGGCGCAGAGTGCGGCACACCGGACGGCTGCGGCGGCGTGTGCCCGTGCGCGGGGAGCGCGACTCCCCCGTCTCCGAGCCACTGCACGGACACGTGCGCGTCGACCCAGAGCAGCTGCGGCAGCGTGTGCGGGATGTCCTGCGGCACCTGCGGGGAAGGGCTGACATGTCTCGATGGCAAGTGCCTGGGTGCTTTGAGCTGCGAGGATTGCGTGCTGCAGCTTGCGGTGCGTGAGAGCGCTGGTAACGAAGACGTGGAGGTCGAGGTGCGGTTTTCGCCTGCCGAATCGGATCCGCGTCCGCGCATGCTCGACCTGCGTGTACGCCCCAGCCGCCCAGTGGAGCTGCTCGCAGTGGAAGAGGGGCCTGCCATGATGCACTCGGCGCTGTCGTTTCGTCATGACGCTGCGAGCGGTCAAGCCTGGAAACGGCGGGCCGACGGGAGCTGTCAGGTGCTCATCCGCGGTCTCGAGAGCACGAGCTCGCTCGAGGCCGGGCACGTGGCGACGCTGCGCTTCCGACGCGACACGCCCGAGCCGCTCGCCTTCGCGCTCGAGAAGCGGGCGCAGACGTTTGCGCCGCTGAGCGCGGACGCTGCACTGCAGGCGACGCCTTACGGTCGTGCGGCGCTCGCGCCGTGATGGCTGGATGCTCCATGGAGGTGAGAGCGGCGAGATGTACAAAGGTGCTGTAGAGGGACGGCTATGACCATCGACATCCTCGCGAGACTGGTTTCGAACGAAATGTCCCTTGAGGAAGTGGAGTCCGAGTACGACCGCGTGATGGAGTCGGCGGATGGTCCAAGGCCAGGGGATGCGTTGTGCCTCACTGGAGCCGAGTGGACTGCGTTCTCCCAGGGGGTTTGGTTCGACGAACTTGCCCAGTGGCGCAAGGATGGTTGGCCGACCTCATGTGAGCGCTGCGGCGCAGCGATCGAGGTGTCGGGAGAAAGTAGATGACAGTAAGCTCGTTTGGCGTTGTCGCCGCCTCGCTGCTCGCCGTGGCTGCGTTTGCAGCAGGATACTTTCTTCACGAGCTGCCAAGGTATCCGTTGGTAGTGAAGCTGGCTCGACCCCTGGAGTTGAGTACCGGCCTGCAGGAGCGGTGTACGCTCCCTTCGGGAACGGAGCTGGAGTTCGACGGAACGCTGGGTGGAGAGGGCGTTTCTCGCTACAAACTCTACGTGAATGTCAAGACCGGGTACCTTTCAGAGCCAGTGCCAGCAGCACACCGCGGATACAAGTCTCCGGTCACCGCCATCGAGCGTTGGGATGATGGTGGCTGAGATCCTCCACCGTCGCGGGCCGAATGCGCCTCAGCCCTCGAGAGCCGAGGCGATCGTGTCGATGGCCAAGAACATCGGTAGCGGCTCACCGTGCAGGAGGCCCTCACGCACACCTTCGACAGGTACGAAGCCGAGGCCCTCGTAGAAGCTCATCGCCTCCGGCTTGGCGTCGGTGACGACCCCGACACAGCCGATGCGGTCGCGCTGTTCGACTGCCAGGCCGAGTACGTAGCCCAGCAAGGCCTTGCCCAGACCCAGCCCCTGAGCGCGCGTGTCTACGCCCAGCCGGGCCAGCCGCAGCACCGGCAGTCAGCTTGAACTGGTTTTGGCCCGCGTGCCGACCATGGAAAAACTAGCAACCAGGTCCGCAGCTCAGAAGTCGTAGCTGAAGTCGATGTAGATGCCGTGCATGGTCAGCTCGTAGTCGCCCGGCTGGCTGCAGAAGGCACAGGTGCTGGGTACACCCTGCTCGGCAAGCAGCTCGGCCCTACCGGCGTCGATGTCGGCCTGGGTGACCTCGCCCTTCACCGTACGGTAGGCGTAGGCCGCGTTCACCTGCCAGTCGCGCGTTTTCCAGCCTGTGCCGATGGTGCCGACATGGCCGTCGCCGGGCGGCGTGCCAAACGCCGATGGGAAGCGCTCGTTGGCGGTCTTCTGATCCCAGATGTAACCGACCCGCACCGGCACGTGCCCATCGACGAGTCGATACTCGACGCCCGTGCGCAGGGTGAGCGAGTCGGACCAGCGGAAATAGTTGTCGATCGCATCTGGATTCGTCGTGCCAACCTGGGTGCCCTTGAGCGGGTAACCTTCGTTCTGGCTGTTGAAACCGTATTCCGCGTCGAAGGCGACGCCGAGGTTGTCATAGTCGTAGCGCACGCCGCCTGTGAGGCGCGATGGCAGCACGAATTTCATGCTGATGTCTTCGTAGGTCTGCGCGCCGGCGATGCCTTCATCTGCTTTCAGGTTTGTCTCGGTCTTGTGCCGATAGTTCAAGCCCACCGCCACGTGGTGGGCGTCGAAGTCGTGCTCCCACTGCACACCGGCTCGCAGCCCCAGGAAGTTGATCCCAGTGATGTCGAAGTCGAGAAATGGGCTCCCTTCCAGCCCCTGAAAGCGCTTCAGGGTGGCGTAGGTGATGCGGTAGCCAAGCCCGAGATTGAACCCCTGCGGCAGGTTGACGGCCAGGCCTGGGGACGCTTCGAGGAACACCAACTCCGTGCTGGTTCTCGCCTCCATGCCGCCGATCGAGTACTTGTACTCCCCGCCTGCCGAGGCTACCGGGTAGGCGGCAAAGCCTGCGGTGAGCCAGTCGGTGATGCGATAGGCACCGCCGAGGAGAAAGAACGGCGCAAACGTGGTCTCGGAGTCGATCGTGGGCCCAACAGGTGCGCCCTTGATCGACCCGATCAGCGGCGACACGTTGACGAGCACTGCGCCCTTGCCGACGTGTCCAAGGCCCGCCGGGTTGTGGAAAAGCGCCGACGGATCCCTCACGTAGGAAACGGCGGTGCCCCCCATGCCCATGTGGCGGGCCGAGTAGAGGATGGGCGTGTCGTAGCCGCCCGCGTGGGCCCGAGGAACGCTGGCGATGAGCCCTGCACCGACCAGGAGTGCACCAGCAAGGAAGCCTCTCACTGGAGCTCCTCGAGGCGAGGTAGGCCTGAGCACGCATAGAAGGTGGGCGTGCAATCATTGTCTTCGCGGCACTTGACGCACTCGTCCGCTCTCTTCGGATCGAGGCAGGAGCCGAGACAGTTCTGGGCTGAGCAAGCCACCGAGCCCGCAAAACAATACATGCAAGCGTCAGTGAGCTCGGGCGCGGCCGCGCGGATCCCTGCGGCATTGGCGCTAGGGTCGCCGTCTACGGTGCACTTCTTGAGCGCCTCCTCTTCCTGCAGGCCTGCCGAATAGCACGCCCTGCCCGATTCTGCCGCGGCAGTCGAAGGGTTGACCTCACAGATCTGGGCCACCTGCACGTCGGTCGCGCAGGCGCCACCCTCGGTGATCTTGTCGAAGATCTGCTGGGCCTTGACGCCGTCGTAGATGCCTCCAGCGAGGCAGGAGATGGTGAGATCGACGCCGCCGTTACCGCCGCCGTCGCCGCCGTTGCCCCCGGCATCGTTGCCGCCGCCATTGCCTCCGTTGTCGGTTGCCTTGTCGTCGTCCTCGCAGCCCGCGCCCAAAAGGCCGGCTGCAATCATCAGCATCACGAAGGTGTTCTTCAGCGAGTTCATCTGCGTCTCCTTGCGCCCACGGGTGCACCGTGTCGAGCTTCCGCCGCCCGCGGGCCCTGGCGCTGCGTCCTAACATCGTTTGGTCATCGGCGGAAGGGCAGAGCCCAAGGGACATGTGGGCGCCGACAACATCGAACCTTGCCGTGCTTTGTCTTAGAGAGCAACGGCTGCGCATCGCGGGTCCATTCCCCCGTCCGCCGCAGCCACGTCTGTCGCCGCAGCTTTGCGCAATTTCCCGGGTTTGCCGCGGGAGCGGGAGCGTCGTGGGGGTCGCTCAGCGCGGAGCGCCCGTGCGTGCGGCGATGCCGCCGTCGACGTTCACGATCGCGCCGTTGACGTAGCTCGCCGCGTCAGACGCGAGAAAAGTGGCGACTGCGGCGATCTCGTCGACCGTGCCGAGGCGCCTCGCCGGGACCTGCGCCACGAAGCCCTCGAGGCCGCCCGGACGTCGCTCGAGCGCGAGGCGCAGGGTTTCGGTGTCGATGGGGCCTGGGCAGATCGCGTTGACGCGGATGCCGTGCTGGGCGTTCTCGACGCAGGCGAGCTGGGTCAGGTTGTGCACGGCGGCCTTCGCGGCCC
>CAYNOM010000238.1:0-8561 GCA_964398415.1 uncultured Polyangiales bacterium
GTGCAGGTCCGAGCGCGCCATACGCGTCGGCAGGCCGAGGAGCTTCGCCTGCTCGAGGATGTAGTCGGCGCCCGTCGTGCCAAGGGACAGGGAGCCGATGGCGCCGAGCCAGCCGTCGGTCACGGTTTCGGGCAGGCGCTCGGGGCGCAGCGCGCCGCTCATGGACGCGGGATCGAAGGGCACGCGATGCAGGACGGCGGCGTCCTCGAAGAGGAGCGAGACGAGGTCGACGCTCGAGAGGCGGCCTCGGAAGCGCGTCCATGTGTCGAGCTTCGGTTCGGTTAGGCGCGGGCGACGTCGGCCCGCTGCTTCGTCGCGGGCGAGGGCGTGAAGGAGCGCAGCGGCCCACAGCGCGGTCGGGCGATGCGCACTCGGTACCCCGCCAACATCGAGCTCACTCATCACAGGCCTTTCCGAGGAGCGCCTTCTCAGGTGCCCGGATACGGTTGCGCCCCCCTCCGTTCGGCGTCGGCGGGGGCCCCTCTAAGAACCGAAAATCGCAGCGGGTTTCGAGCGGCCAACGCGCGCCCCCCAAAATGGCCATACCTGCCATTTGTACCCCACCAAGTACCGGCAGACAAAAGGGAATCCGGCAGCCTTATCGTTCAGCGGGCGAGAGCCGATGCCTCATGGTGGCCGCGTGGGCATCCGGCATCGACGCTGACGCGATGACCAGTTGCCTGGTCGGCTGAGCAGGATCGCTGCTATCGCGGGACAAGAAAAACGCGCCGTTGACCGCCCGTCCCTCGCCTGCCGAACGCTGGCTCGCGCATCTCGCGTCGCTGCTCCATTAGTCGGACACGTTGTCGGCTCGCCAGCGCTGAGCCGCCAGGGACGAGCACTCTTCGGTGCAGGCGTCAGCCTGGCCCGCGCACGCAGAAAAATCGGATGCGGCGGCGCAGCTCTCGGGCTGTCCATGAGCCAATAGGCACGCGCCTACGCATTTGAGCTGCTGGCAGTCGATTCCGTTCTGTTCCGCAGCAAGGTGCTCCTCGCGGGTGCACCGATAAACCCGCCTCACATATCCGGGGAGCCCTGACGGCGACATTCTCCAACGCCCGCGCGATTGCTTGACTTTAGCGTCCCCTCGCGCGGCGTCCGCCCTTGCGCGGGAGTCACGGACGGCAACGACGGTAGAAGTGACCGCCTTGCGCAGTTCGTGATCGGTGGGTGCGTGATCTTGGAGGTGCAGATAGCCGATCCGCCCGTTTGAAGAAACGGAAATCATCTCCTCTTTCGGAAGCCCGACGCCACCACGGAGCGGCATGCCAGTCAGACGGTCAAGGGGCCAGTCGAAGCGAGCGGGCACGATCACATTCCCTGCCAGATCCATGTAACCGACTTTGTCCTGGTCGAGGAACGCAATCAGACCTTCGGAGATCGACGACAACATCCTGCTCTGTGGCTTCACCACGATGGCACCAGCGGCATTGAGCACACCATCTCCGCTCCCAAAGTCGCGGAAGACTGTGTGGCCCGACTCAAAGTCGTCGAGCGCATCGTATTGGTCCGGAATCACCATTCGGCCCGTGCGGTCGATCGCGCCGTAACGCCTGCCGGCGCTCGCTTCGCGAATCTCGCGCGCCGCGTCCGGGACGACGGGTCCGCCGAAGATCAGCAAGTCCCGTGCAGCGTCATACATGGACCCCTTTGAGGGAGGCTGTTGCGATCTCGACACGATCGCCAGACCCTCAGAAAACCTCCTCGCTTTCGTGAAGGTGGGCGGCACCACGTACGCGCCGGACCGGTCGATATAGCCGTACTTGCCCGTCACTGTGTCACGCACACATGCAAGCCCTTCGTGGAAGGGCTCCCCCCATCGGAAAGTCGCTGCGAAGACTTCTTGTCCCTTCCTGTCAATGTACTTGAACGCATCCTCGGCGATCTCCACCGCCGCCAGCCCTTCGACGAAAGCAGACGCGTAGAGGTAGCGTGGCTTCACGACGAGCGTGCCCTTGCGGTCGATGTATCCCCATGTCCCGTCGATCTTCACGGCCGCTAGGCCCTCAGAGAATGCCTCCGCTGCATCGAAGCGGGGCTTGATCTTCAGGCGGCCCTTCTCGTCGACATAACCCAAGAGTCCCTCCTTCTCGACCGCTGCTAGGCCGTCGCTAAAAGGATTCGCATCGTCATACTGCGGTTTGACGACGAACCGACCCGCAGCATCAACGAAGCCCCACGAGTCGCCGACGAGGACGGCTGCTCGCCCGCCGCTGAAATCTAAGCCCATGTCGAACATCGGCTCGATCGCCGGGGCCGTGAAGAGCCGTCGTCGTACGGTCTCGGCTTCGGTGGCCTCGGTGTCGGAGGTGCGCGAAGCTGTCGAAGTGCTCTTCGATGTCACGGACGACGGCAAACTCGCTGGAGCGAGCCCCTCCTGCTTCGGGGTCGACGCGCGAAAATCCTCCCACGGGTCCGGAACGATGTGTTGAGCGGGCGCTGCGCTGGGCGCTGCTGTGACGAACGCGAGTATGCAAAACTGACGAAGTCGCATTCCAAATCCCAGGAGACTGCGGTCTGTTCGGTACGCTGCAGACGCGAGCACTATTGGTCGGCAGCCCTGAAGCCAGTGTCTGCCGATCGAAGTGAAGCGGTCAAGTGGGCAGCTCGTGACCGCTGGCCCCTCAGTCTCTCTCCGAAGCCGCGCAATGTGGGAACCCGAGCCCGGACAGCGCGCGGGGCCATCGCATAGCCGGGCGGTCACCAACCGGTCAACTCGGAGCCGGGAGGCCGCATGCGCCGCAGAACCGTCCCGCCGCGACGAGGTTCGCGTGACACCATGGGCAGCGATCGGCGCTCACCGTGCGTCCGCCCGTCGGCTCTTGCACATCGCCCTGGGCCGGCCTTGGCTCTCGTGTCCATACACCGCCCTCATGCGTCCGATGCGGCCGCCCTGAGGCACTTCTCGGAGCTGCCGGTACGGGATCCGCGATGAGCAGAGGCAAGCGCCCGGTGCCCCTGCAGCGCTGGATCCGCGATCGAGTGAGCTCCAGTCCGCTCAGCAACCCGTAGACGCGCAAGGCGTGCGCACAGTACTCCGAACAGCTGGGTGCGAAGATGCACCGGACATTGAGGCGCGATGACACGAAGCATTGGTAAAACCTTACCAGTGCCAGTGCCCCCCACGTGGACATTGGACTCGCTCCGTCACATCGAAGGCGCCGGAGCGCGTCCAGTCGGACTCGCGGCCGGCCGCGCGAAGGCCACAGTGCGCCCGTGAGAAGCGCTCCGCCGCCGTACGCAATGACGTCCAGCGGATCACCAGTTGCTCGCTCGCAGACCCAAGGGCCCCAGAGCTCGAGGACGATGGAGAAGGTGAAGCACTGCAGCCAGAGCTCCCCGAGCGACGGCCGCATGCCTTGGCCGATACCGATAGCGCGCGCCGCGGCCGTTGTGACGGGCATGAGGCAGGGAACCAAGCATACGTCCGCCAGGTGGTCGTTGAGGCCCCACGGAAGGGGGTGGCCAGCGGTTCGCGATACGCGCACCAGTCCGTACGCAAGCACGAACGCAAGCCAGCGCGGGTCGCCAAGGTAGCTCCGGACAATTCGTGCAGCCTCGATCGACATGCAAGTACCTGCTACGCCAAGTAGAGAACGAGCAGCGCGATGATCGCAAGGATACCGAGCAGGAACGCGGTCCTCCAGATTCCGGCGAAGAACTCTTCCATTCCGGCGTTACACCCATCCCTGCAACCCACGGCGCATCCTTCGCCGCAGCTCGCCACCACCGGATGCACTTCCTCGCTCCCCTGCCTTGCGCTGGGCAGCGGCAGCAGGCCGGGGGCCTGCGCGCGCTCGTTCAGACGAACGCCACACCCCGGGCAGAATGCTCCAGGACTACCCGCGAGGTTGAAGCCGCAATGCTGACAGAACACTCAGCTTTCCTTCGCGGGGGGCGAGTACCGCCCTGTGCCCGCCGACGACCCTCGCGCTCAGCGGGGTCCGCAGTCCGCACAGTCTGTACCGAGGGAACATATCGAGGTCTTGGCTCCGGGTCCACCGTCGTCGCACTCCCCATCCTCCGCGTACTGACACGTATTGGTGCAAGCGCCTCCCCCGCTCTCGCAGGTGCCGAAGGAGCCCGAGCCGCTCTTGCTGCACGTCCCCGCCGAGCAGTCCGTCCCGTCGTAGCACGTCGCACCGTCAGCCCCTGAGCCGCAGGTGCCCTGGTCGGAGCCGCCACCCGGCTGGGTGTTGACGCAGATCGCGGACTCGCAGTGAGCGTCGACCCAGCAGATGTCCCCGGGGTTCCCCGCGGAGCAGCGCGGCTCCGCTCGATACCCAGAGGGGCAGTGTCCTGACTCGCAGTCTTGATCGGAAAGACAAGGCTCACCGACAGCGAGCGGGCCGCAAGCACCGGCTTCGCCGGCGTTCACCGTCACGCAGCGCGCAGACTCGCAGTCCGTTGCGTCGAAGCACTTGTTGCCCTGCTTTCCTGACTCGCACGAGCCCTTGTCAGGACTGCCGAAGAGCGTGCCACTCGCACAAATGCCAGACGTGCAGTGTGCATCGGTCCAGCAGGCGTCGCCCAGGGCGCCAGCGCTACAGCGCCCAGGATATCCTGGCGCACTGGCACAAACTTCACTCTCGCACTCGTCGTCGTCCATGCAGCCTCGTCCAACCGCGCGCGGTCCGCAGTTGCCGATGGTGTCTAGGGATCCCGAGTCGCTGGCGAACACGCAGGTCTGTGTTGCGCAGTCGGCTGCCTCGTAGCACGCGCTCTCAACCGTGCCGCTGCCGCACACCCCTTGCTGTTCCAGGCACCGATTGGAGCGGCAATCGCCGTCTCCCGCACAAGGGCCGCCGTCCTCACCATCGGTGCACAAGCCACGCACACACGCATGGGTCTGGCAGTCAGCCACCGAGCCACACGAATCACCGAGCGCACCACTCACGCACTGGGCGTTTCGGCAGCGGCCACTGCGACAGTCGGCGTCCTCTTCGCAGCCGTCTCCGTCTCGTCCTTCGGTACACTCCTGGAAGGCGCAAAACTGCAGCTTGCAGTCGGAGCCGTCATCGCACGTCGCACCGATCGCCCCTGAGGAGCACTGCGCCATGGCGCAGAAGCCGCTTTCGCAATCCGCGCCGCTCTGGCACGAAGCCTCGGTCTTCCCGGATGAACAGACTCCGCTTACGCACGCACCGCTCGTGCAGTCGCTCGATTCATCGCACGACGCACCTGTGTCTCCCGTTGTGCATGTCCCCGCGCAGCGGCCTGTCGCGCACTCGGCGTTGGTGTTGCAGACTTCGCCCTCGACGGTGAGGGCGCGCACCCATGCACTGCCGTTGAATACGTACGGCTCCTGCGATTCGCAACTCGCCAAAGCAACGGCAACAAGTGCCTGCCTCAACATCCCAATTCTCGACAGTTGCCTCACTGCGGCTCCCTTCGGGCAGTTCACGACGTGGTGGCTACGACGACCTCAGTACCTGGAAGCCGCTCCTCACTCGAACCCCGGCGGAAGCGTCCCCCCATTGTTCATGCACACGAAGAAGCACCGTTCAGGCACCAAGCGACACTCTTCGCCGGAAAGCACGCCACCACATTGGCGACAACAAGAACATCCCTCAGCCGCACCCGGCGGACACACGGGGCCGGAGGATCGTCCAGTGGCATCAGTGTCCCGCTGACGAGCCGCGCGACGAGCTTCTCGCTCGGCCTCGCGTTCAGCCTCTGCATACTCACGTGCGATCCGAGCTTCGACCTTGTTCAACAAGCGCTTAACCCGACGCGCTTCACGGGCGCTTTCGTACGCGTCCAAAAATGCCCGGTAGCTGCCTGTACCCCAGTCTCCCGTGTGCGCTTTGAGCATCGCGACGAGCGCTCCACGGATCTTACCGTCATCCGCTTGGCACTTGCCGCGCAGCTGAAGGAGTGACTCCGCGTCGTCTTCTTCGCTCGCCTCGGCCACGCGCGAAGTGCACCACGCACGCTGTGCCTCATCTGCAAGGTCACCCTTGGGAAACGCGAAGAGATGTTGCCCGAAAGCGCGGGACCGAGGTGACTCGGTGCTCGCCCGCTCATACAACACTCGCTGCAGGTGCGAGCACTCGTCGACAGCATCTCCGAGCTCGCACAGCTTCTTGCCGAGCAACGTCGCGGTTTCGTAGTCCTTGGCCTCCGTCGCAACTCGCTGCGCAGCCTCGCGGATCGATCGTCTCGCGGTAGGCTGCTCCGTGGTCACCGCGAGCGACAGGAGGCGCCCGAAAGTCTCTTTGCGCGCCTCGTCATCCTGGGAGGCCGCCTGCACCTCGGCGGCTATTGCAGCCCGGACGTACGCAGATTCGATCTCGAGCCATGCGCGATCGAGGGGAGTGCCAGCGAGGCGCTCGGGCCCGAAGAGATCCAGAAACGCGCGCGCCTGGGCCGCGTCGAACTGGCGGAGTAGCAACTCGTACGGCGGGCGCCAACGCTCGCGAAGCTCCTTGTGCTCCGAGGCGAAGACGATCAGGCTCTCTGCCGATCCAGCCTTCCCCGCATGCTCTGTCAATCTCGCATACTCGCGCTCAGCCGCAGCATATTCGAGCTCGCCCAGCCTATGACGAGCCTGCGGTGCCTCCGCGCTCTTCGCGAAGTGGGCAAGGAAATCTCGGAACGCCTCGATCGAGTCTTCCTTGGAGGCACTGGCGAATGAGAGGGTTGCGTGCTTGGTCCAGGCTGCTTTCTGCCGCTTTTCGACCACTTCGAGCGTGAGCTCCTTGCTCTTCACAATCAGCTCGGGACCATAGGCGCTGCGGACTCGGTAGCCACGTCCATGAAGCCTCAGCTCCTCGGCGCGGCGTGCCCAGAAGTGGCTGGCCCAATTACAGGAGTCACCATCCCCTGCTGTGCAGGCAGCCTCGTAGTGCTCCGCAGCCTCTACAGCCTTGGCCTCACCCCCTGGCAAGGGCGCGCTGCGGTTGAGCTCGGCGACCAGGGCGCCTGCGCGGCTCACGTGGCATGTCGCGTCCGCACAGGGTGCGGCGCAGCTCACGCTCAGCGAGGCCGCGAGGACCGCTATGAACAGCCTCATCGCTTCCCTCCACGGTCTCGTCCCGGGCCGAACACAATTCCAAGTTGGCCGAGAAGGGCGAGCAGCGGCTCGTTGAATACCTTCCCGCCCTGGAAGTGATCCTTTGTTCCAGACACGAGCAGTGACACGCCAAGGTCGAAGTTCACCCCGCGTCTCACGGTGTAGAGACCGAGGTCTGCTCGGCCGGCCATCGCCCACAGCCCCGACACGCGACTAGGTTGATCGTTGTCTCCGACGAGCATGGTTTCGCTCCATAGCCCCACCCCAACGCCGCCCCCCACGTAAGGCGCCGATTTTCGAGGGTACAGGCTCAACATGCGCCGGGTATCGAGCAGCAGCAGATGCCCATCGACCTTGAGCGGCGATGGCAAGCCGCTGCCGTCCTTCGCATCGGCGCTGAGATACACCCGCGAGTACGCCAGCCCAACCTCCTGAAGCCCGAGCCGAGCACCCGCCCTCGCGCCCACCACGCCACCTGGCTTGTGCGAGGCGCTTGGACGTCCTGGCAGGTTACCCAAGCCGAGAAGCGCATCCGCGCTGGTCAGCGAAAGAGCCAGCCCACCGGCCGCTTCGATGTACACGCGCTTCGGGTACACGACATCGTGAGGCCCGTCGCGCAGTGCAGGATGTCCCCAGTCGCTCACAGCATCATCGGCATCATCGTCAGCCCGCGCGGTACCCGCAACGCTCGCGGCGGAGAGGAGCAGCCAAATCAAAAGACCCCAGGTCATCGTCACGTCGTGATTGTCGGACGACGCACGCAAACAGGTCAACGCAATCTGCCTTGCCTTGGCTGCGTCATCCATGTGGCAGTCTCCGGTGAGTTACCGGCATGCCGACCTTGGCTGAACAGTCTCAGCTGTTTCAGGTCACAGTGAGCCCGTGCGACACTCGCCACGAGACCGAGGAGCGTCTCAGATGCAGATGACTCATGGAGCTGGAGCGCGCGATGTCTATCCGTCCGACGATATTCATTGGGAGTGCAAGAGAGTCTCTTCCGGTAGCCGCCTGTATGCAGGCCCTGCTCGATCACGTTGCCGAGGTCACGCTGTGGAATCAGGGCGTCTTTCCGCCCGGTAAGGGATTCCTGGAAGCACTGGTGGCTGCTACAGGGCAGTTCGACTTCGCCCTAATGGTCGCTGATGGAATCGATGGCGAGACGGGCAAGACGCCCCGAGACAACGTCATCTTTGAGCTCGGGCTCTTCATGGGCTCGCTTGGCAGAGATCGAACCATTATCGTTCACGATCGAGTGAGAAGACCGCGTCTCCCGACAGACCTGGACGGGATCGCTTGTGTCACCTATCAGCAGCACGCCAACGGGAATCTGCGGGCCGCACTCGGTGCGGCAGCAGCTGAGGTCGAATCGATCATCAGGCGGCTAGGATTCCGAGCGGAGCACCGCATCGACAAAATGGAAGCCCAAGTTGATCGAATGATCCGTCTTTTGGTGCGGTCGAGAAAAGTTGAGCTCGATCTGATCACCAAGCAGTTTGCTGGCCTCATTCGGTCGGAGCATCTCGATGAGATAAAGAGAGATCTCGTT
>CAYNOM010000239.1:0-8537 GCA_964398415.1 uncultured Polyangiales bacterium
CCATGCCGGAGCGCCTGGCTTTCAAGGGCATGACGCGAGCCGCTGAGGTGATGCGAGCGCTGCCCGAGCTCGAGCACGTGTTCGTGGCGGGTCACTCCCTCGGCGGCGCCATGGCGGCGCGCTTCGCGGCGCGACACACAGACCTGCCCCGCCTGACCGGGCTCGTTTTTTGGGCCGCCTATCCCGACGAGGCCGACTCCTTGGCCCAGCGCCACCTGGCCGTCACGTCGATCTATGGAAGCGACGATGGCATCACCACGCCCGCGGAGGTCATGGCCAGCCGTGCGCAGTTGCCAGAGCGGGCACAGCTCATCGCCATCCCGGGTGCCAACCACACTCAGTTTGCGCGCATCGCACTGCTCAGTGGCGACAAGCCCGCGCGCATCGATGCCGCGGCCCAGTCCGAGCTTTTGGCGGCGCTGACCGTAAGGGCCATGCGGACAGGCCGGAGCGGCCAGGCGCCCGTGCATCCGGGCTTCGATAGGCTCTCCGCGCTCGAGCCCAGCTTCTGTGCGCGGGCCCAGCGCACGATCGCAGCCCTCGACGAAAGACAGCTCCCCGATGCTGCCATCCACACCGAAGAGAGCTTCGACCTGCGCTCCTTCGGCGTGGCCAAGGCGAGCGCGAGCACAACGCCCGCAGCGCGCGTCACGACGGCCATGTACCGGGTGCCCCGTGCCAGCGCAGACGAGCTCTACGCCCCTGCGATCTTTCACGGTGAGCTGTGGTGCAAGCTGAAGAGCCAAGCCTTCATGGCGCGTGCACTGAAGCTCGAGCCAGGGGCGAAGCGCAGAAGCTGCGCCGACGTGCAGCGCGACGCGCTCGATGCCGCGCTCGCCACGCTCGAACCGAAGGCACAGAAGGCGCTCGCAACGCGGGTTAACATCGGCGACGACCTGAGCTTTGGCAGTGGGATCGAGTGGCTCAGCCAGGGTAAACCCGCGCTTGTGCTCGAGCCGAGCACGGGCGCCGTCACCCTGCGTCCGGCCAGCGTCGAGGTGGCCTGGGACGACGAGCGCGTGACGCAAGAAGCGCGCGGCGTGACCTACTGTAAGGTGCTGAGCCCCGCCCTGCTTCTGCGTCAGCTCATCTCGATGCAGTGACACGTGTGAACAGTGCTTTCTCCCCGCACACGAGCGCCTACTGTAGCTCCAAGTCACGGACCCAAGAAGGAGCGACACATGGGGCCGACTCGCATGGGGCCAACACGACCTGAGCTCAGAGCCTTTCAGGCCGCAGCCTCGGGGCTATGTCATCTGACGCGCTGGTTGTTCGATAGAGACACCGAACAGGCCGCAAACGTAAGCGCACGGGTCTTACGCGAGATCCTGCGCGAGCACCAAGACTCGGAGTACGGGCTTCGCTACGACTTTCGCTCGATCGAGCGGGTCGAAGACTACACGAGCCGTGTTCCGCTCATCACCTATGCCGAGATCGAAGAGCTCGTCTCGCGCATGGCAAAGGGGGATAAGAACGTCCTGTCGAGCGCGGAGGTCGATCACTTCATGCTCACCTCGGGCACGAGCCGCGCGCCAAAGCTCATCCCCACCAATCGCATCGAGCGCAAGCGGCGCATCCCCTTCTACGCTTTCTTGCCCCAGGGCACCCTGGCCCGCGCGCTCGGCACCGACGTGCTGTTCGGTCGCGGCATGAACGGCATGTCGATCGCGTCGAACGACAAGCAAACCGAAGCCGGCACCCGCATCTCCTCCTCCCTGCGCATCGGCCTGGCCGAGCACACCTGGCTCATGCAGCGCTTGTGGGTGTCGCCGGTGGCCGTGTATCAAGTCGCCGACGTCGAAGCGGCCTACTACCTGCACTGGCTGTTCGCCCTCGCCGATCGCGACCTCGTGTACGTGAGCGACGAGTTCGCGTCCAAGATGACCTACGCTCTGAACGTGCTGCTCTCGGAGGCGCCCTCGCTCGTCGAAGACCTGCGAAGCGGACGCATCCGTGACGATCTGAAGCTCGAGCCTCAGCTGCGTCGCGAGATCGAAGCGCATCTCCAGCGCAACCCACGCCGTGCCGCCGAGGTGCAGGCCGCGTTTCAGGCGACCCCCGACGGCGAGGGGCTTCTGCCCCGCCTTTGGCCCAAGCTGCGCTACGTCGCGTGCATCTACACGGGCACGTTTCAGGTCTACGAGGACCGCGTGCGCAAGTTCGCCGGGCACTTGCCCGTCTTCAACGTCGCCTACGGCTCGTCGGAGGCGTGTATCGCCACGGCCCTCGGGCCCAACGACCCGCGTTATGTCGTGTATCCCCGCGCGGGGTTTCTCGAGTTCATCCGAGAGCGCGACATCCCGAAGCCAAACCCTCGCACCTACCTGCTCGATGAGCTCGAGGTGGGCGAAAGCTACGAGATCGTCGCCACCAACTTCGCAGGCCTTTACCGCTATCGCACGGCCGACGTGGTGCGCGTGGTCGACCTCTGTCGCACCGCGCCGGTGATCGAGTTTCAATACCGCGCCAACGTGTTGATGAATCTCAATGCGGAGATGATGACGGAAAACGCTGCCTACGAGGCCCTTCGGCGCGCGGCACAACGCGTCTCATGCCAGCTCGTCGATCACACGATTCGGCCCGACACGGAGGTCTTTCCGCCTCGCTACGCCTTCTACGTCGAAGTAGACGGGAGCCTCGACCCAGTCTCCCACGATGCGCTCGATGCGGCGCTCGACAGCGAGCTTCGAAACGTCAACCCACGCTACGAAGATCGCATCGATCGCGGGCGTCTGCAGCGTTCGGTGCTCAAGTTGGTCGACTCCGGCGCATTCCAGTCGCTTCAGCTGCGCATTGCCGAAGATGCACGCGAGCACGGCATCTCCGCCGTACAGACGAAGGTGCCGCGCCTGCTCACCCATGGGCCCTACGTCAAGCTGCTCGAAACCCGGGCGCGCATGCCGACTCGTCGTCCGCCGTCCGCCCAGATCGACCGCGCTTCTGCCTGACTTTCCTCGCGAGGTGCCCATGCGACGCATCGTCTTTCTCGACTTCGACGGCACACTATTGCCGGAAAAGAACAACCTGTTTTGGCACTTCGTGCGCACGTTGCCCGACGCTACCCTGCGCGCGCAGAAGACACAGGCCTTCGTTTCCTCGATGGCGAGCCTGATCACCGCGGCGAGCCTGCGCTTGATCGACAAGCCCACCATGTACCGCGCCATGCTGCGCGCCATCTTCGAGAATCTGCCCGTAGAGCTGTCAGACCTCACCTCCGAGCTGCTGGCCGAGCAGATCGAGTCGAAGCTCTATCCGCGTATGCGCGAGGTGCTCGCGCAGCACCGCAGCGATGCGAGCTACCTCGTCACCGCCAACAGCGAGCCCATCGTCGCTGGCTTCTGCGAGCGACGCGGGATGCGCTGTCTCGCCACGCGACTCGTGATCGAAGGTGACCTGTACACGGGTGAGGTCGAAGGTGAGCTCAACCAGGGAGAAGAGAAGGTCGCCCGCATCGAGCGCCTGCTGCTCCCCGAGCTGCCTTCGACCGCCTACGGTAACTCGGCCGACGACCTGCGCATGCTGCGCAGCGTGAATGAGCCCGTGCTCGTGAACCCCGACCGACGCCTGACCCGTGATTCGGAGCTGATGTGGGCGCGCCGCATCTACGCCGAGCCCGCCCGTCGAACCAAGCGCGAGCTCCGCGCTTCCGGAGGCCTGCATGCTGACCTTTCTCGCTGACGAGATCTCGCGACGCCTCGACGAACGCACGAGTGAGCGCGTGCGTGCGCGCATCGAGCGGCTCGATCGCGCCGTCAATGAATACGGCTACGACGAGACGGGCTTCAGCAAAGACTGGCTGCGGCGCCTCATGTCGATCAGCACCTACCTCTACGAGCATTACTTTCGCGTGCAGACCTTTGGCATCGCCAACATCCCCGAGGGGCGCGTCATCCTGGCCGGCAATCACTCGAGCCAGATGGCCTACGACGGTCTTCTGATCATCACCTCGCTGCTGCTCGAGTGCGAGCCACCGCGCCACGCGGTGGGCATGGCCGGGCACTTCTTCTTCGGCAATCCGGGCTACAGCCAGCTGATGCCACGCATCGGACAGATCAACGGCACCAGGGAGAATTGCCGCCACGTGCTCGCGCGCGGAGATGCGGTGATGATCTTCCCCGAGGGCGAGGCAGGTGGCGGCAAGACCATCTTCAACAAGTACGCGCTCATGCCCTTCAAGCGGGGCTTCATGCGCCTTGCACTCGAGACCCACACTCCCATCGTGCCCTTCGGTTTCGTAGGCGGCGAAGAGATGGTGCCGAGCTTCTCGCGCATGGAGTCGTTCGCGAAAAAGCTAGGCATGCCGTACATGACCCTGTCTCCCACAGGCCCCTTGCCCCTGCCCACACGCTGCTCGATTCACTACGGAGAGCCACTCTATTTCGATGGCGATCCAAGTGACGAAGCACGAGTACAGAGCCACGTGGATCTCGTGAGCCAGCGTGTGCGCGGCCTGCTCGATGGCGGGCTCAGCCAGAGAAAGAGCATCTTCTGAGGGAAGCCATGACCACGTTGCTCGTCGGACCCGGCGTCAAGCGCGCCGAAGCGCTCGCCTCCTTCCTCGCCCCTCGAGGAGAGGTGCTGACCCAAGAAAACCCGCACCTCTTGCACGCGGGCAGGCTGCGCGAGAGGCAGGTGCGCGAGGTGGTGTATCTGCCTGATCCCAAGCACTGGACGGGCGTGCGCTCCGAAGCCTACGCGGTGCGTGAGCTGCTCGAGGCCTGCCACGAAGCCGGCGTCGACACCTTTGTGCTGTTGAGCAGTCATCGCGTGTACGGACCAAGCCCGCAGCACAGCCTCCTGCTCCCCGAGAGCACAGCGGTGTGCGAAGAGACGAGCGACGCGTCCCTGCGCGCGCTGATCGAAGTCGAAAAGGCCTGCACAGAGCGCATGGAACGAGGCGGCAGCCTACGCGTCATCGTGCTGCGACCCGTGTACATCCTGGGACGCGAGCTGCCTTCGTTTCTCGAAGACTATCTCGACGCGGCCTTCGTCCCCACGGTGTTCGGGTTCAATCCGCTCGTACAAGTCGTGCACGCGCGCGACGTCATGGAAGCTATCGCGCTGAGCCTCGAGCGAGCCCACGCCGGCATCTACCATGTGACGGGCACAGGCGCGGTCCCGCTCTCGACCCTCGCCAAGGAGCGCAGCGTGAAGCGCGTGCCGCTGCTCGGTGGGCTCGGTGAGAAGCTCAACGCGCTTTCGCACCGCGCACGCGCGAGCGCGCTCTCGAATGCCGAGTTGCCCTTCCTGATGCACGTCCTGAGCGTGGATGGCAGTGCCCTTTGCGCGGCGACCGGTTACGCGCCCCAGGTCTCCCTGCCGGATACGTTGCGCGACGCGCCGCCTGTCGCCGCGACCCCACATTGAGCGAGGTCGAGCCATGGACGACGCGAGCACCCACGACGAGGAGACGCCCTTCCGCAGCGACGATGCGACCCTTACCCCACCCTATCGCGAGCACACGCTCACGCTGCGCGACGGCAGGCGCCTCGCTTACGCCGAGTTCGGAGATCCCGAAGGCGACACGGTGTTGTGGTTTCACGGCACGCCCGGCGCGCGCCTGCAGCTACCCCCTGATGCCGCGCGCATCGCGGCACAGCGCGGCTTACGACTCGTGGGCATCGATCGCCCAGGCGTCGGCGGGTCCACGCCGCACCCTGAACGCACGCTCGAGAGCTGGGCGCGCGACGTCGAACAGCTCAGCGATGCCCTCCGCATCGAGCGCTTCGGCGTGGCGGGGCTCTCGGGTGGGGGTCCACACGTTCTGGCGGTGGCGCGCTTTCTACCCGAGCGCGTCAACGCCGCGGCCCTGCTCGGCGGCATGGGGCCCCTGGTCGGCCCCGACGCTCCCGAAGAGCTGCCGAGCTTCTTACCGCGCGTGATGGAGCTGCTTCACGCCCTGCGCATTCCCCTCGGCCACACCATGACCGCCATCATGCGCTCGCTGCGCGAGGAGGCGACCGAGCGCGCGTTTCCGCTGATCCTTCGCGCCGTCCCGCCGGAAGACCGCGAGGTCATCGGACAGCCCGCGATCCGCAAGATGTTCATCCGCGACATCTACACTGGTTCGCGCGAGAGCTTTCGCGCGCAGATCCAGGACATGTCTGCCTTGGGCCGCCACTGGGGTTTTCAGTTGCACGAGATCTCGGTGCCGACGCGGCTGTGGCACGGCACTGCCGACAGGCTCGTGCCCCTCGGCCACGCTGAGAACATGGCCAAGCGCATCCCCGATGCCGAGCTCGTCACCTACGAGGGCGAAGGCCACTTTGCGGGCTTTGTGCGCGCGCGGAGCGTACTCGGCTGGCTGAAGCGACATGCCAAGGGCGCGCATCCCGGCTGAGCTCGCGTGAGGTACAGAGGACGGCCTTCACTTGTGGCGCAGATGATTGCCGTAGCTGACGAGGCCCACGGAGAGCGCGAGTAGCGCCGAGCCCACGACGAGCCACATCCCGAGGCCCGTGCTCTCGAAGAACAGTCGCACGAGCGTGTAGAAGCCGTAGCCCAGGATGAAGAGGCCACTCATGATCGCCGCCAAGGTCGTGCCACGCGTGCCGCGAATCGCGGTGAACAGCAAAAGCAGCGCCGACACCGGCACCACGAACAAGAGCAGGCGATGGGGCCCCGACAGCTGCTCGATGACCTGCCCCGAGCTGACCACCAGCGTAAAGCCGCTCGCCTCGACCAGCTCGCCGAGCTTGACCCACGGCAGAAAGAAGCCGATCAGGAGGCCAAGACCCGCGATACTCAGCAAGCTGCGTGCGACGAAGGAGGACGTCTTCTCGAGCAAGCTCGCCCGGGGCGCCTCCGGCTTGGGCTTGGGCGTCTCCGCGGGCTGAGCGCTGCGAGGCGTGCTCTGTGCGTCGAGGGTGCTCACGCTGTGACCATAGCAGCAAAGCCTCGACGCAAGCAGACTACGTTCGTCGCTTCGAGCCCTTGCGCGCTAGAGTGCAGGCGGTGCGGGCAGACTCGTCGCTCCCGAGTGGGGGGGCTCGAAGGCCGCGAGCTTGCGAATCGCCGCCACAGGGGTGCCATCCGACCAGTGACCCATGTCGAAGCGGATGGGCTCGTCGCGGATCAGGGCGTCGAGCGCTGCGTAATAGAAGCGGTAGTGCAGGGTGTCATCCCCCGCCGTTCCGCCACCGCAGCGTTCGAGGGCCCAGTGCAACGCCGTGGAATCGTCGCGCACGGTGGCCAGATGACCAGGAAAGAAGGTGGGACTGCCGTGGTGGTCGGAGCACGCCTCGAACAAGAGTTTCCTCGGCGCGGCGCTCAGCATCTCGTAGAGCTCGTGTGACTCGCGTGTCGGCGCGATGCTGTCCGCGTCCCCGTTGAGCAACACGACGGGTACGTCGACATGGGGCACCGCGCGTCTGAAATCGACCTGCGTGATCTCGATGCGGTCGCGAAAAAATTTGGGGATCTTCTCGAGCGAGATCGAGGGATGAGCGAGCACCATGCCGGCCACCCGCACCGGGCTTCGCGCAGGCCAGCAAGCCGCAAAGAGTCCGCCGAGCGAGTGACCGAAGGCGTACACGCGATCGCGCGCCGCCACGGCGCCGAGATCGTCGAAGGCCACACTCACCGAATCGATCGCACGCGCGAGCATCGCTTCCTGGTCGTTGTCCGTGAACATGCCGACGAGGCTTCCCTTGTTGAAGCGCGGGAAGATGACGATGATGCCCTGGCGCGTGAGATGGTGAATGTGCTCCGAGTAGATGTCCGGGATCGCGGCGCGAAAGCCGTGCAGATAGATCACGACGGGCGCGGTGTCACCGTCCATGAGCACGTCGGGCACGTACCACCAGACGCGCTCGCCCCGATCGGAAGAGCCGTGGGCATACTCGTCGACGCGCGTTGCGATGTAGTTTTCGGCTGAGCCATGGCCCTCCGCGGGCCGGCCGGGAGGCCATACACGCTGGGTCGAACGCTGGCGCAGTTGCCGCGAAAGGCGCGCCAGGGTCAAGGTCAGGTTCGAGCCAAAGCGTGTCAGCGCACGCTGCCCGTGGGTCGCGGTGAAGGGCTCCTCGTGATGCCCTGCCCGACCCGTCGCCCATCCCCGATTCGCATCTTTGCCCGAGACCATGCCCGCCTCACTCGCCCGCGCCCGCGTCCCTATGTAGACGCAGCTGCGCGAGGGGAAGGTGTGCCCCCGACTTCGAGTGCGCACCGCGATCGGGGTGAAGTGCGCACCCGTTCAGCTGCGAAGCGCGCTACGCTGCGCCCATGGCGCGAAGACTGTGGCGTTGGGGTGGGCTCTGCATGCTGTCGTGGGCGACCGCGGCATGCACCGACGATGGCACGGCCTGCGGCGGCCCCACCAGCGACTTCCCGGTGTGCAGCGAAGACGACGATCCGGGCGACCTCAACGGTGGCAACAGCGGCAGTGGCGCGGGCGCAGACCATGGCGGCGGCGATGCGAGCCTGCCGGGCACGGTCGACGGTGGCTGCGAGCTCGCGCCCGTGTGTGAGGGCGCCGCGACCGAGCTCGACGTCGAGGGCACGACGCCCTACGGAAGCGTCACCTTCGAGCGCATCAC
>CAYNOM010000240.1:0-7054 GCA_964398415.1 uncultured Polyangiales bacterium
CGCTGCCGATCCTGGGCGAAGGCTTCCCGAAGGGCCACACCGTGGGGCAGGAGGCCGAGGCGTCCGTCACGCTGCTGCTCGATCGACTCAGCGCCGGCTGACGAAGGGACATGTCACTCCGCGTTGTGGGCACGGATGGCGCCGCTAAACGCGGACGCGACGTCCGCGGCCGACGGCGGCTCGCCGCGATTTCTCTCGAACAGCTCGCCCAAGACCCGGATGTACAGCTCGCCGAACGTCGTCGTGAGCAATGCCGCCGTCGAAGCGGACACGACTCCACCGAGCAGCTGCCCCGCCGCTGGTATCAGCTTCAGGAGCCCACCAACGATCGCGCGACCCGCGAGAGTTCCGGCGAGGGTGGTAAAGGATGAGCTTACCATCGTGGTGAGAAAGGCTTCTCCGGCAGGCAGGCCAAACGCACTGCTGATGCTGGCGAGCATGCCGATCTGGATCGGGATGAGCACCACCGCATCGGAGAACGGTATCGGCGCGGCGCCAGCGGCGGCGGCGGCGCCCGCGGCGGCCATCACGTACTTACGGCTGCGGTCCTTCTTGAGGTTCAGGTTCACTTTCTGAACTGCGGCAAAGGCGGCTCGCTGCGCGTCGGGAATCAGCTCGGACGTGAGCTGCATGAGCTCGGACAACCCCTTCTGGCGCAGGTGATTGCCCTCCTCATCGACTTCTTCGAGCGCGCGAACGCGGCAGATGTTTCTGATTTGTGGCATCAGCTCGCGGAGCTTGGCCGCGAAGCCCTGATCGTTTCGCGCCTTGGTGATCACGGCGATCGTCGGCACGTTGTACTTCGCGAGGAGCAGCGCAACCTTCGACTCGCCATCCTCCACGCGGCGAGAGTCTTCCGAGACGCACACCCATGCCACATGGACCTGGCGCTGCAGATCGCTCTCGGCGCGCCGATCGCTGATGAGCTTCTCGACTCCGTCGAGCGTCTCGGCATAGCGCTCCATCTCCAGACCCCGGGTGTCGAGAATGGAAAGGGGCACGCCTTCCTTCGTGTACTCGGTGGTGCAGTCGGTGACCGGTCGCCCTTGCCCAGTCTCGGCGAAGTTGCCTTGAAAGACAGCGTTGACCAAGGTGCTCTTGCCCACGCCTGAGCGACCCAAGACGATGACGTTGACCCGTTTCATGTCGCGCTTCGCGTCCTCGACTGCCCGACGCACGTGCTCTGCAAAATTGAATGGATCTTCAGACATGACGAACCTCGATGGCCTGCGAGCACGCCATAGCCTCCGGGGTGCTTCGCGCCAACAAGCGCGGGGCCGCGCCTAGATCCGCAGGGCAGCGGTGAGCATGAAGCGCGCCGACAGCTGCTGTCCGAAGGGGTGCTGCTGAATGCGATTGTCAGTGATGTTGTAGCCGGCGAGACCCAGCTCGAGCTGATCGGCCAGCATGCGGAAGCCGATACGCGCATTGATCATGTAGTACGCAGGCACGTCGTAAAACGCGCTGTCGACGAAGGTCGGCGTGGGCAAGTACCAGGTCTGTCCGCTCGCCACGTGGACGTCGGCGCTGAGGTCGAAACGGTAGGGCGAGCGATACTGGGCGCCCAGGTTGAGCTTGTGACGACTGACACGCTTCGTGTACGACTCATCCGGACCGTTCACGAGATTCAACGCGTAATTCGCGTAGACGTCGACGCCTTCCATCGGATAGAGCGTGCCGATCAGCTCACCTCCGAAGACGTCGTACTTGTCGTCGAGGTTGACCTGCCGGCCCACGTTGAGGGCGAAGGCGTTGTCAGCCGGTGCGAGCCCCTGATAGCTTGGATCCGCGATGAACGTGGAGCCCGCACGATAGACGCCGCCTGGATCGGCCGAGATGAGATCGGTGATGCGATTGTAGTAGGCGTTGGCCTCGCCCTTGAAAATCGGGCTCTCGGTGTTCTGATAGCCGAGCTCGAGCGACAGCATGCGCTCCGGGTTGATGCTCGAGTTGGTATTGGCGATGCCGCGCGTCTCGACGAACAGGGCCGGCGCCGTGGGCGTGCGGAACTGAAAGTAGCTCTCGACGAAGGTGGGCGTACGGAACGCCGTACCCGCGCTCAGACGGATGGCCTGCAGCGGCGTCGGCTTGATGATGGCTGCGCCGCGGGGCGAGAGGGGCGGATCGTCGAGGAGCGGATGGAAGTCTGCTCGGAAGCTGCCCACGAGCGTCAGCCACTTGGTGATGGTCGCCGTGTCCTGCGTGTAAACGGCGTAGTGGTTCTCGGTCTGGTCGCCCTCGAGGTAGTTCCAGGAGATGCGCTTCTGGCGGTAGTTGCCACCGAGGTGAAAGTTGTGGTCGACTCCGAGCCTGAAGGCGCGCGACAGCGTGGCGTCGACGTCGAACACGTTGGACACCGAGCGGCTCGTGAAGTCGTCTGCGCCGAGGGGCATGGCGACGAGCACCGCGTCCTCGTCCGCGCGATTCCAGAAGGCGCGGACCTGGCCCCAGTTGGACTCGAGCAGGCCCATGATGTGGCTCGTGGTGCCCGTGCCCCGGAACGGATCGCGCGGGCCACGCGTGGAGTAGTCGGAGTTGTTGCTCGCGACACCGCCCTGCAGCGTGGCCTCGAGGTTCTTGAGCAGCCGATACTTCAGGGTGCCGTTCATGTGGGCGTTCTCGAACGAGAGGTTCGGGTCGTCCACGTTCGTCACGAGGTCGGCGCGCCGCGGGTCGTAGGCGGTCTGGAACACGTCGGCGCGGTTGTAGCCAGCGGCCACGCGATAGGCGAGCTTGCGCTGCACACGTCCCGAGGTCGCGATCTGGCCGTAGGCCTGACCGCCCGTGCCCGCGCCGCCGATCGCCGTCGTCTCGGGCGTACCCGGCTCGCGCGTGATGATGTTGACGACGCCCACGAACGCGTTGGCGCCGTAGAGCGCCGAGGCAGGACCGCGGATGATCTCGATGCGCTCGATGTCGTCGACGCTGAGCGGCAGGCGCGCGAGAAACGTGACACCGAGGTAGTCGAGGTAGGTGGAGCGTCCGTCGACGAGCACCAGCATGCGCTGACTGAGGCGATCGTTGAAGCCGCGCATCGAGAGCTGCACGTCCGCGGGCGAGATCGTCATGACGTCGGCGCCAGCCACGCGCCGCATCAGCTCACCGATGTGCTTGATGCCAGACAAGCGAATGTCCTGACGCGTGATGGTGGCCGTAGAGTTGGGTGCGTCGAGGGGTGACTGCGCAAAGCGAGACGCCGACACGACCTGCTCTTCGTAGAGGTCCTCGCGCCCCTCGCCCGTCAGGGTCAGCTCGGGCGGCCGCGCTTCCGGCGTCTCTCGCGGGGTGGTGGGCTCAGCTTCGGCCACGGTCGTTGGCGTCGTCGGGGCCACTTCGCGCTCGCGCAGGCTCTGGGCCAGCGCGCGCAGGCGCTCGGCGCGCTGCCTCAGCGCTTCGCTCTGGGTCGCCTCGGCCAGGGTCGCGATCTGCGTGGCCGAGTCTTCGAGGGCCTGGATCTCCTCGGCCGTTGCGGTCACCGCCGTGGGCTGTCCCTCGGCAGGCGTCGGCGTCGCGGGCTCCGCCACCGACTCGCGCAGCTCGCGCTGCATGCGCAAACGCTGATCGAGCGCGCGCACGAAGAGGTTCACCTCCTCGCGATCGGAGGGATCGGTGTCGAGGTAGCGCTCATAGAACTCGATCGCTTGCTCGTATTGGCCGGCTTCGGCGTAGGCGCGCGCGATGTTGTAGAGCACGTTCGGGTGGGGCAAGAGGTCGTAGGCGACCTCGAGCTCTTGCACGCCTTCCTCGAGGCGGCCCTCCTGGATCAGCGCCATGCCCTTGCGAAAGCGGGCACGCGCATCCGTGCGGATGTCGGCACTGGCGACGTCAGCCCACGCAAAACAGGTCGCGAGCAAGAAGAACCAGATGAACCGCTCTCGACGTGTCGTGTGCCCCGCTCGTCGACGAACCTGCACACTTCCTGATGGACGGCCCAAAGCCATACCTCCGCGCGGTGCCACGGTCCTGACGCACGAATGCGTCGTGGTGGCCTATTGCAAGCGACCGAACCCCCGGAAACCAGGATGCTCGAAGCCGGCCGTTGTGAGCAAGCAAAAGTTCGCCCTCACTCGAACCCGCAGATCCGTGCAAAACGGCGAAGAATGTCGCGGCCGTGGACGCTGTCGCGCACGTCGCTGAGCAGCGCGGCTGGGTCATCTCCCTCGGCGCGGATCTGTTCCTGTCGCTCCGAGATGTAGGTGCGTGTGACATCCGCGTCGAACTCGGGATGAAACTGCACCCCCCAAGCGCGCTTTTCGGAGACGCGGAACGCGTGGAACGGATCGCGCGGGCTCGTCGCCAGGTGGATCGCGTTGCGCGGAGGCGACAGCACGCTCTGGCGATGGCTGGTCTGGACCGTCAACACGGGCGAAAGACCCCTGAACAGAGGGTCATCTCTACCTTCGTCGGTGAGCACGGCATCCACCGTGCCGATCTGGCGGCCGCGCGGATTCATGCCCACTGCCCCACCGAGCGCATCCGCGAGCAGCTGGTGCCCGTAGCACACCCCGAGCACCGGGACGTCGTGCGCGAGGGCTGCGAGCAAGAACGCCGCCGTATCGAGGCTCCAGGGTGCCCGGTCGGTCACCATGGCCGAGCTGCCGCTCACGACGATGCCGGCGAAGCGGGTCGGCTCGAGCAGAGGCTCGCCTTCGCTGACCCGAAACACCGAAAGCGCATCGCCTAGCCCGAGGCCGTCGGCGAACCATGCGTCGTAGTCGCCACGCCGCATGACGAGGCTGTCGAAGGTCGCGCCGACCTTCACTAGGGCCATCTCTCGGGTCGTCACCATCTGCGCCGTACCCCCATGGGCCAGCATACAGCGCCGCGTGGTATGCTGCTCCCCCGATGTCGACGCCGTCGGCCACCTGCTCGCAACACGCCCTGCGCGAAGCCGTGGGCATCTGCGTGCGCTGCCGAGCACCTCTGTGTAGCGATTGCATCACGAAGATCGACGGCATCAATCACTGCGCAAGTTGCCTGAGCACACTGACGGCGAACGCACGACGCAAGAGCGAAAAGCCCAAGCAGTCATCGACGAAAGCCGCGTTCGCCGTAGCTCTCGGCGCATGCCTCCTGTCGCTACTCACTTGGCTGTCGCTCGAGGTCTTGATGCCCGGAAGCAGCTCGCGCTGATGACAGCCGGCGCGCACGCCCTCGACCTGTCGCCGCGCCGGGCGCGGACGCTCGTCGACCGCGCCATCGAGCTCGTGCGACGGCAAAAGCTGGCCCTGCTCTTGCGCGCCTGGGCGGCGAGCGGTGCCATCGGCCTCGTCTGCGTTGCGCTGTACTACGTCGAGCGCGTCGAGGGCCTGACTGCCGCGCGCCCCCTGTTTGCGTGCCTGTTGGTCGCCGCCTGGGGCTTTCGCTGCGTGTCGCTCTCACGCCTTGCCGAAGCCTTGGCACGCGAGCAACTTCGCGCCCACGACGTGTCTCCCACCTCGCAGACGACGGCGACCATCCTGCGCACCTCGGCTTGGGTCGGCTTCGAGCTTTGGATCGCCTGCTGGTTGATCGTGATCGCCCTGCGCATCGAGCCCTGGCTCGTGCCTGCGCTTCTGCCCACGTTTTGCACGCGCGGCGCCATCGCTCCGAGCTGGCTGGCGCGCGCCGCCCTGGGCAGCGAGGCGAGCGGCTTTGCCACGCTCAAGGCGGCCATCGACGAGAGCGAAGGGCACCGCGGCGCTGGCCTCGGCGCCGAGCTGATGTTGCTCACGGGGGCCCTTGGGCTCGCCTTCAATCTCGCCGCCGTCACGGTGGCATGCGTCAGTGTCGGCCAGGAGCTCTTGGGGCTCGACCTCTCCTTCGTGCGCGCGTTCATCTCGCCGCGCAATCACTTCGCATTGTTGGTCATCGCGGCCATCGCGCTGACGGTCATCGATCCTGTGCGTGCGGCGATCGCGGCACTGATCCACGTCGACGCGCGGCTCAGCCGGGACGGAGTCGCCCTGCGCACCTTGGTCATGCGCTGCGATCCGCGAGCGAAGGCGCGCTCGGCCTTGCTCGCGGTAAGTCTCGCTTGCCTTCTGCCGACGTCCGCCGCGGCGCAAGAGACTCGGTTCGACGACGCTCCTCTGGACGAGCAGCGAGGCGAAGCCCCGATGTGCGACGAGCCGTGCGAGCGCGCGCGCGACGCTGATGCCGAGGTGAGCCGCGAGGTGCAGCGGATCCTCGACGGCGAGATCTTTCGCGAGTTCCCGGACGAGCGCCCGAGTCTCGGAGAAGGAGGCGACCTTGGCGCATGGTTCAAGCGCTTCTTCGACTGGCTCGACGATCTCGAAGAGCCCGTGGAGCAGGGCGACGGAGCGGGCGCTTCACCCCTGTCGCTGCCGGGTGCGGGCTTCTTTGCGGTGTTCGCCCTCGCGCTGGTGGCGCTGACGGCGCTCTGGCTGTGGCCGCGTCGAACGCGCGAGGCGGCCGACGCTGAAGCGGACGAAGCGGGAGACGATCCCCTCGCGCGCCCTCCGGAGGCGCACTTCGACGACGCCGAACGCCTGCTGCATACGAACCTCGCCGAGGCCCTACGCTCTTTGTATCTGGCCACGTTGGTCGGGTTGTCGCGGCGGCGCCGCATCACGCTGACCCGGGAGCGCACGAACGGGCAGTACCTGCTCGAGCTCGACGATGTCGACGAGCGAAAGGCCTTTCGCGATCTGACGCGCATCTTCGACGCCGTGCGCTACGGCCACCAGGCGCCGAGCGCCGCAGACTTCGCGCGCTCGCGTGCCCTGGCCGAGGCGCTCGTGAACGGGAGCCCCTCGTGAGCCTGTTCAAGCGAGCCCTGGTCGGAGCGCTCTTCGTGCTCTCGGCCGGCGTCGTGCTGATCGCTTGCCAGCGGGTCGCGGAGCGCGGGCGCTTCGCGTCGAGCTACTCGAGCTACGGCGCAGGAGCGAGCGGGACACGTGCGCTCCTCGAGCTGAGCCGCAGCCTCGGTTTTCGCGCCGAGCCCTTCTCGCGCGAGCTCACCCACCTGCCCCAGGCGGCGACGCTCGTGGCGCTCGGCGGCTGCGATGAGCCGCTCGCCCGCCCGGTGAGCCGCCTCGAGCAGAAGGAGCTT
>CAYNOM010000240.1:7154-8520 GCA_964398415.1 uncultured Polyangiales bacterium
CGTTCGCCGTCGAGCGCACGCGCCTGATCAAGAACACCTCGGGGCTCGATGCCACCGAGCTGCTCGCGAGCGAGATCGGCCCGATCGGCATGACCCTCGCCGTGGGCCGCGGCCGGGTCGTTTTGCTCGGCAGCGCGAGCTTTCTGCTCAATGACGAGCTCGAGAAAGCTGGAGGAGCGATCTTCGCGCGCCTCTTGCGCGCCTTCGCGCCTGAAGGCCCGGTGCTGTTCGACGAGTACCACCTCGGCATGGGCGAACGTCGCTCCCTCGTGCGCTACCTGAGGGACGTGGGCCTCTCGGCCCTGCTCCTGCAACTCGGCGCGGTCGCGCTCGCCTTTCTCTTCGCCGTGGGAACGCGACTCGGCCCGATCCGCGACGAGCCACCGCCTGTCGTACGCGCCACGCAGCGCTACCTGTCCGCGCTCGGGGAGCTCTACGCCGGCACCCGCGACGTACGGGGCGCACTCGACAGGTTGAAGAGCCACGCGCTCAGACGAATCGCGCAGCACTACCGCGCGCGACACGTACCCGAAGCGGAGCTCGGCGACTACTTCGCAAGCCAAGGGCTCAGGGCCCAGGCCCAGTACATCGAACGCATCGAAGCACACGCAACGCGCCCCTTGTCGCGCGAGGAAACACTCCTGAGCCGCAGTCTCGACCTCGAGCGAGACGTGCGTGCGGCCATCGTGGTCGGGGACGCGTAGAGGGACGGATCGTCACTGGCCAACCGCGCGTACCGGCGCGTAATCGGCTGGGCGCGCGTACAACTTTTTGATATAGAGTTGTACGACACGCCTGTCTGGTCGGCCGTGACGTGTCAGTCGGCTCGAGGAGGCTCCCCCGTGAAGCGTCATCTCCCTGTCATTTTTTGCGTTTCCGTCGCGGTCCTGAGCGCTACTTTCGCCCTCGGCGAGGAGCCCACCTACGAGGGCTCGCGCTTTTCGGAAGTCTGGGACGTCGTCGCGGCAGACCCCTACCTGGAGCTGCCCCAGGAGCGCGTCAGCGTGTCGAGCTTCTTCGGCTGGTTCGAGAACCGGCTGCTCTCGGCCTCGCGGCGCACCTTGAGCGACCGTTCGGATCTGCTCCCGCGCTTTGAGAAACTGCTGCACCCGAACGGCGTGTGCCTCGCCGGCACCTGGCGCATCACCGAGGACAGCCCCTACAGCGGCTACTTCGCCACCGGCAGCGAGGGGTTGATCCTCGCACGTGCCTCGACGGCCCTCAGCGAAACCAAGCGGGGTCAGGCACGCGCGTTCGGGCTTGCGGGCAAGATCTACCCGACCACGGATCCCGAGCACGAAGAGCTCTTACAGACCGCCAACTTCTTCACCATCGAGGACCTGGGCGGCACCTACACACCGCACTT
>CAYNOM010000241.1:0-8512 GCA_964398415.1 uncultured Polyangiales bacterium
GGAGATCGTAGGTGAAGCAGTCGTACCAACCGATGGCCACGACCGACGCTACGATCTCGCGGTTCGCCGGGGGCATGGCCTGGAGGACCTCCTGCCAGGCCTTCTCGTCGTAGTGCTTCAACACGAACCGTCGCGTGTTGGCGATGAGGTTGCCATTGACCTGCTGCGCCGCCGCCGCGCTCGCGCTGCTCGAGTATGCCGCCCCCATCGATACCCCCCGAGATAGGGTAACCGCCGTCTTGTCACCGTGTCGACGGCCGTCTACGGGTCTGCTGCGGTGGGCGCACGTGCGGTGTGGTGCGCGGCGTGCGCGGGTGGCATCACGGGCAGATCTACATCAATCGAGACGCCATCGATGAT
This sequence comes from uncultured Polyangiales bacterium, assembly GCA_964398415.1. GTDB lineage: Bacteria > Myxococcota_A > Polyangia > Polyangiales > DASUME01 > DASUME01. The sequence goes on from CAYNOM010000241.1 coordinate 361, forward strand.
GGAGCCTTTCCGCGCAAGCTCAGGCGGGTCCTCGCCGCCAGACAGGACCGCACCATCTTCTTCGATGCCCATGACGAGGCCGCCTACGGCCGTGCCGCGTTCGGGCGCGTGACTAGATTCGGTACGCGTGATGATAGTGCAGGGCGACCTCATCCAAGACGTCGGACGCGGCCTCGTTCGCAGATGCGCTCTCATCGTCGACCTGGCCGCGGTCGATGATTCGGCCGCTGCTGTCGAAGAGCATGTGGCTTGCGTTGCCTTCGAATCTATCCTCGTCGATCTCAGACACGCCCACCTCGACGAGCAGCAGGGCCGTGGCGGTAACGCGCGGGCCATACACGACTTGTTCGAAGCCCGAGCTGCGCCTTAGCTCCTTGACCAAGTACTCGCTGGCCTGCGCGTCCTCGTGGGAGCCGAGCCAGACTTCCACGCGAACCACGGGGTACGCGGAGAAGTCGACCGGCTCCTCCTTCGAGAACGTAAGCGGCGCGCAACCCGATGCGCACGCGAGCGCGATCAGCCCACTCCACCGGAGCATCGCCGTCACCATGTCCACTCCACTCCTGTGCTCAGCAACACCGGCATGCCTGAGCCTCCTGCTCGCGTCTCTCCGAGAGCGACGCCCGGCGTCGACACGGGGTAGGCTCTCGCACCGAGTGTCACGCCCCACCCACGCGGCAAGCGCGCGCAGCCTTGGATCTTGGTGCTCAGACTAATCTGGACTTCATCGCCGTGGATGCCCCACAGGTGAAAGACGTCGGCACCCAATGCTGTCGACAGCTCGAAGTAGCGGCTGCGCAGGGGCACAAGCTCGAAGTACAGTCCGTACTGGCTGCCCAGAAAGGGTCGGTCGATGCTCGTCGGCGTCGCCGTCGTCCACATCAAGTGGGTCTCGAGCGCACCGAAGTACATGTCTTGCCCGACGCGAAGCGTGCCTCCAACGATCACCTTGTCGCGAGTCCAGAGGGTCTGAAGGCTCGAGCGAGCTTCGCCATGAGTCATGGCCGCGTCGGCGCCAGCCTCCGTGGGCCACAGCGCGCTCAAGACAAGGAGCCAGACAAGCATTGGGGGCCGGGACGCTGCTCGGCGCCCTGCAGGTGGATGCATGACCATGCAGAACCAGCGGCGCCAGGCTGTGACGGAGCTGGCTGCGCGTTAGCCGCCGTCGCGAGCAGGCGTGCAATCCTCGGGGGGCGCCACGGCTTCGCCCAAGCCGTCTTCGAGGGTCACGGTCAATGCGGTGAGCGTGTTCGCGCTCAGGGAGACCAGCTCGCCCGAGCGATAGGCATTGAACGTGTCCTCTTCGGTGCAGCCCATCAGCCCATCGCTGTTGCGGTCGAGGCAGAGGTAGACCGCGTAGTCTGCCGGCGCCACGTTAGAGACCATCACTGTCTGTGGAAACGCGATGTCGGCACCGGGGACGATCTGCACGGCTGAAGGTGGCCCTGCGGGTGGCGGCCAGGCGCTGAACAACACCACGAGGAGCTGGTCTGTCGCAGCCACATTCTCGACGCTGGAGCTCACCTCGAGGATCAGCGACGCTCTGCCCGGGTCTGGACACGGGTTGGGTGCGCACGGATCGGCGCGCCCCGCACGATCGAAAATCTCGATGTCGATGGCGTCGATGGGCTCGTCCGCCTTGACCACGAGCCTGCCCTCGTCACGTCCCAACGCGCAGGTGCTCGGGTAGGCGCCGAGCGGCACGTCGAGCGGGAGCTGCTCGAGCGGCTGGGTGTGATCGATGAATTGCGCCACGACGAAGTAGGTCGACTTCGTGCTCAGGTGCTTCAGCTCGTAGGACTGCGGCTCGATGGCATCAGGGCTTGCTAGGCGGTGCTCCTGCTGCGCGAGGGGTGGCCCCGATGGCGGCCAGGTTGGAAACGCCGACACACGCAGCGTGACGCCACCAAACTCGCGCGCTTCGACACCACCGTATGTCACCGTGCCTCGGATCCGTCCTCCCTTGGGGACCGTGGGTAGATCGTCCTGACACGCGAACATCCCGACGAGGCCCACGAGAGTTGCAACGCCAAGGAGCTTGCGGCTCGCGGTCATAGCTTCTCCGTGATCTGGAGCCCCAGCACGACCGACGCTCCGATCGGCTCGACGCGCGTGCTCACATACTGACGCGTGTCGTCGACATCCCTCAACAGGGCCCCGAGATTGCGGCCGGCCACGAACAGCTCACCGCTGCCGGACAAGATGCTGTGCCCGAGGTGGACATTCCAGATGGCTTGGGGTGCAACCCTGCCTGCGCGCGTCGTCAGCTCGCCTTCGCGGATCAACACGTCGGGTCGGATCGCAGCCCACCCCGAAAGCTCGCTGGCCACGCGCAGCGTCCGGCTGACGGCGAGCTCCGCGCCGACTTGCGCAAGGTGGCTCGGCCAGTCGCTGAGCTTCTGCTGCGTGTCGACATCGCGGCTGTAGTTGAAGGCGTAGTGCGCCCAGACCCTGCTGCGTGCATTCCAGGCAAAGGTGCCGCCGAGCTCGCTGCCCAGCATGTCGACGTCGCGTAGGTTGACGAACTGCAGCGGCAGCTCCACCTGCGTCGACAGCCCCTCGAGGTCGCGCACCCGCTGCGCGTAGACGGTCACGAACACCCTGAGCTGAGGTTGCACGAGGCCTGCGTAGCCGAGCTCGAAACTGAGGGCTTGCGTAGGTTTGAGGCTGGGGTTCGGAACGAGCGGGCGAAAGGGAGCCGCGTCGGGCCCGTACAAAAAGCGGTCGAAATCGGCAAACACCTCGAAGCCGCTCGGGTTGCGTCGGCCCGTGGCCGCGACGAGGCGCAGGTTGTGTCGCTGGTCGAAGTCGACGACGAGGGCGCCGCTCGGGTTGAGCTGTCGGTACGTGGCTTCGATCTCACGCTGTTTGAAGCGGACCTGCTCGGCGCGCAGCCCGAGGGTCAGTAGCACGAGGGGCGCGCGCCACAGGCGCAGCTCGTTTTGCCCGAGCACGGCGCCGTACAGGCCGAAGGGTTCGCTGCTTCGAAAGTCGACGATGCTCTGCACGAAGCCTTCGGCGCCAAGGCTCAGCGTGTCGAGGCCCTCTCCGAGCCGGAGGTGCCAGAGGGACATGCCGCGCAGGTAGTGCTCCCGCGGGTCTGACGTGAGCAGATCGCCCGAGGAGCGGTCCTTTCTGCGCTGCCCGTCGAGCTGCAGATCGGTCGACAGTCCGTCGAACGGTAAGTCTTGGTGCAAGTGGAAGTTGAAGGCCTGCGTGCGGTGGCGGTACGGGCGAATTTCCGTCAACGTGCTGACGCTCTCAGCGGCCTCGCTCTGCTGATGGCTCAGCGAGAGGCGGACGTCGGTTCGAGGCGTCGGCATGTAGTCGGCGGTGGCGCGCAGGTGGTAGCTGAAAAGGCCCGACTGGTCCGTCAGCGCGTTGGGCCCTTGCCACACGGGTAGGCCTCCTACGCCAAAGCTCGTGCGCACCCCGAAGTCGCGTCGACCGTTGGCCCAACTCCAGGCGGCATGGGCAGAGGATCCGTTGTCGATACGCCACGGCTTGTCGACGCCCGGGTCTGAGACTTTGAGCAGGTACAGGCCGGAGCGCGCGCTTGCGCTCACCACCGAGGATCCGCCAGCGTCGGAGGTCTCGGCAAGCGGCCTTCGCGTGCGGATGTGGATGACACCGTTCAGGGCGTTGGGCCCGTACAGCAAGGCGCCCGGACCGTGGAGGATCTCGATGCGCTCCACGTCATCGAGGGAAATGGGCAGCGCGGTCCACGTGACCGATTCGGTGGAGAGGTTACGCATCACGCGGCCGTCGATCAGCACGAGGACGCGGTTGTTTTCGAGTTGGTTGAGCCCCCGCAAGCCTACGTGGTAGACGCCCGCGTTGGTCTGCATGACGAAGGTGCCGGGCACGCGCCTCAGCACCTCCGGAATGCTGTCCACCGACATGCGCTCGATGTCCTCGCGTTCGAGCACCGTCACGAGCGCGGGCGCCTGGTACTGCGACTGAGGTCGCTTGGCGGCCACCTCCACGAGTGGCACGGACAAAAGCTCGCCGAGCTCTAAGTGCAAGAGCTCGTCTTGCCCGAGGTCTTCGTCCGCGTGCACCGGTGCCGCGACGCCCAACAGTGCGCCGACGAGGCACCCCCCAATGCACCCCCGCAAGGTCGCCATGTCGCGGCATCTTGCATTGCGCGTCGCAGGGCGGCAAGTCATCCGGAAGGACAGCGTGCTGTGAGCGACTCCCTGCTCCGCCTGTCGGGTGCGGCTACCGCGCGTTGCGCGTGGCCGACGATCGCATTCGTCGGCGTTCCAAGCGCACGCGTAGCGGCGAGGTCACGCGTCGTCGGCTGCTGGTCTCCACGCAAGGGCGGCTTGGATGTGCTGCACCAACTCCTTGATGCGATACGGCTTCGTGGCCACCGAAGACACGGACCCAGGAGGGAGCCGCGCGAGCAGCTCGTCTGGATAGCGCCCGCTACCGATGATGATGGGGATGTCGGGTCTCATTCCGCGCAGCGCCGAGAACGTCTCCTCGGCGCTGAGTCCGGGCATGTTGACATCCAAAAGGACGCAATCGATCTGCTGCGGCGCATGGCGAAAGTGCTCGATGGCCTCATCCCCGTTTCGTGCCGTCACGACCACGAGGCCCTCTCCGGACAGCATGCGCCGAATCACATCGAGGATGGCGTCTTCGTCGTCCACCGCCAAGATCTGGGTCAATGCTCCTCCCAATCTGAGACTGATGATCGACGCCTCCGTGTGCAATTGCAAGCCCCCGCATGGGAGCTGCGTCGGCGGAGCACATCGCAGTCGAGCGTGTGCATCTCAGCTTGCGCGTCGACTGCTGGATACCTTCTTGCGGGGAGCTGTACTAAGGTCGAGCAGTGCCGTTGAGGGGCTTCGCGCGAGGACGTCAGCGACTGTTCGGTTGCGGACGACGGCAAGGCTTGGCTTGCTGGGCGCTCACGCTATGCGCGTTTTCGCTGGTCATCCTGGCGCCGATCCAGGGGATCTCGCAGCACGCGCGTGCGGCCGCCACCAGCCCGACGCAGCGGGTGCGCGAGAACCTCGCCTATCATGTGATTCGCCTCGTCCGCTGGCCCGACTCCGTGTTCGAGTCGATGACGAGCCCGATCCGGATTGCGATTCTCGAGCCGCCGCGCGAGGACGGCGTAGCGGAGCTGTTTGGTGCCCGGTCGACCTACCTGGACGAACACGCCGGCAGTCGGCCCCACGGACGTCGCTACGCCGTGCGCGAAAGCCGCGGCACCGATGCCGGGCTGCGAGACACCCACGTCTTGTATGTGTCTGAGCGCGCACAACGCGACATGGCCTCAGCGCTGAAGGAAATTCGCGGCGCACCGGTGCTCAGCATCGGCGAAACCAAGGAGTTCGTGCGAGCGGGCGGGATGGTCGGGTTGGTGGTGGAGCACGGCCGCATCCGCCCATACGTCGACTTGGATGCCGTCCAGGCGGCGGGGTTGCGCATGGGGGCGGAGCTACTGAGGCATGCCCGTATCGTGAGCTCGCGCGGGGGCACGTTGTGATGGCCAAGACGCGCGTCGGATCGTTTCAGCGCCGGCTCACGGGTCACGCCCTCGTCACGGCCGGGGTCGCGCTGACACTCACGCTGGCTGCAGTGGGCGCGCACGAGATCTGGAACGCGCGCGCTGCGGTCGTGCGCGAGTCGATCGTGCAGTCGGACATCATCGGCGCCAACACCGCGGCCGCGCTCGTATTTGGGGATCCAGACTCCGCCACCGAGGTGCTCTCGAGCCTGCGCAATGAAGGGCGCGTGGTCTCGGCCTGCTTGTACGACACGAGCGGAGAGGTGTTCGCGCGCTACGCGACTCGGCTCGCACGACAGGCGCCGTGCCCGCGCGTGGAGGCGCCCGGTCATCGCTTCATCGGGATGCGCGTGTGGTTGTTCCGGGAGGTCGCGTACGGCAGCGGCCCCGCGGGTACCCTGTTTCTCGAGCTCACGCTCAGCGACTTGCGCGCCACGCTGTTTCGCTACGCAGTCTTCGCGGTTCTCGCTGGCCTTTTGGGTCTTCTGCTGGCGGGGCTCGTGGCAGGCAGGCTGCAGCGTTCTCTGATGCGACCGGTGGGTGAGCTTTCGCGGGTGGCGCGCCGGGTCAAAGAACAGCGGGACTACTCCGCGCGGGCGGCGATCGTCAGCGATGACGAGCTCGGCGAGCTGACCGGAGCGTTCAACGAGATGCTCGAGCACATCGAGACCACCGAGTCGGCGCTGCGTCAGCAACAGAAGCTCGAGGCCATCGGCACCCTGGCCAGCGGCGTCGCCCACGAGATCAACAACCCGCTCACGTTCATTCTCGGCAACCTCGAGTGGCTACAAGACCAGTTCGCCGGCCTGACCCGCGATCTGCCAGAAGCGCGGCGCGAGGAGATCATGCGTGCCACGGCCCAGGCCATCGATGGGTCGCTGCGCGTGCGAGAGATCGTGACCGGCTTGAATGCGTTCGCCCGCCGTCACGACGAAGGCACGTTTGCGCCGGTCGATCTGCGCTCGGCGCTCGAAGCAGCCATTCGGCTCGCCGACAACAAGATACGTCACGCGGCCGTGCTCGAAGCGGACCTTGCGGAGCTGCCCCCCGTGCTCGGGCATGCGGGACAGCTGACCCAGGTGTTTCTGAATCTGATCATCAACGCGCTGCACGCCATGGAGGGCCAAGATCCGAAGCGCAACCGGCTGCGCATTGCCCTGCGTGCAGACGGCGACCATGCCGTCGCGGAAGTCTCGGACACGGGTACGGGAATCGCACCGGAGGCACTCGCCCGGATCTTCGATCCGTTCTTCACCACGAAAGACGTGGGCAAGGGCACGGGGCTTGGGCTCTTTCTGTGTCGCGACATCATCTCCGCCATGCACGGCCGCATCGAGGTGCGTACGGAGCAGGGTGTGGGGACGACTTTCACCGTCATTCTGCCCCTCTCGAGCACGCCTCCTCGTGCGAGCGCGGCACAACCAGAGGCCGTGGTGAGTCGCGCGGGCCGGCTCCGCGTGTTGGTCGTCGATGACGAGGCTGCCATCGTCGATGCGCTCGGACGGATGTTGCCCGAGCACGATGTGGTCGGCACGACGAGCGGGCGAGAGGCGGTAGAGCTGTGCCGTACCCAAGTGTTCGACGTGGTGCTGTGCGACATCATGATGCCCGAGGTATCGGGACAGGTGGTCTACGAGCAGCTCGGGGCGTTGAGCACAGCGCTGCAGCGCCGCATGATCTTCATGACCGGGGGCGCCTTCACGGACGAAGCTCGCGCCTTCGTCGCCACGATCTCGAACCCCCTGCTCAAGAAGCCCCTCGAGGCCTCGGAGCTGCGCAAGACGATCGCGGCAGTGGCAGATCACAGCGACAGCCGCTGATGCTCCAGGAGGCGCGAGGTCACGGCGTGTGGAGCGCCGAAAGGTGCGCCGATGCCTCGGGGTCGCCGGGGTGAAGCGCGAGGGCGCGCTGGTACTCACGAGCCGCTTCTTTCACGTTGCCTTCCTCGGCATAAGCACGGCCGAGGCCGACGTGAAGGCTCGGATTGCTTGGAGACACAAGCAAAGCCTTCTGGAACACCGCTGCTGCGTCCCGGGCCCGGTCTTGTCCTAGCAAGGCCGCACCGAGGCCCGCCAGCGCTTCGGGATCGTCCGCGCGGTACGTGAGCGCCCGCTCGAAGCTCCAGCGCGCGCGTTGGTAGGCTCCGGCTTCGAGCTGGGCGCGACCGCGGGCGATCGCACGCTCTGCTTTGCGTTGCGCCAGCACCTCCGCGTCGGCGGACGAGGTGGTGGCAGCTTCGTCCCAGAACGCCGAGTCGTCGTCGGCCTGCTCGCTCGCTTGGTCGGGGGCTTGAGCGATTTCGTCCTGCGTAGGCGGCGTCGGCGCGATGGCCTGGGTCGCATAGGGGGTTGCATCGATCCGCAGTGAGGAAACCGTGGGTTGTGGCGCGGCCTGCTTGGGCGCACTGGGAGGGAGCGCTGACTGGACGGTGGCGGCTGCCGCGCCCGACGGATCGGCCTGGTCCTTGTCGCGAAGCATCAGATGCAGTGCGACGGCCGAGGTCAAGAGGACCGCCCCCGCGATGGGGGCTGCCCTGCGCGTCCAGGCGATCAGCCGCTCCTCGCCGAAGCGGGAGGCACCTCGCACCGCCGGAAATCCCTGCGTCGGGATCGAGGCCTGACTCTGCGC
>CAYNOM010000242.1:0-8509 GCA_964398415.1 uncultured Polyangiales bacterium
ACGCCCGCGTGATGAAAGCGACGGCCGTCCTGCTTCGCCCGGACAACTTCACGCCGCGGGCGCGCACGCCCTGGGGGGGCACGCGCCTCTGCGCAGGGCTCAAGCGCCACGTGCTCGGTGCCCAACATCCCCCGGGCACGCCCGTCGGCGAGTCGTGGGAGGTATCGGTCGAGCCCGACTTCCCTACGCGGCTCGACGACGGCACGCTGCTGTCGACGTGGCTCGCCGAGGCCCCCGAGGAGCGCCTCGGCGACGAGCACGCGCGCGGCCGAAGCGGCACCGCCCTGCTCGTCAAGCTCATCGACACCGCCGAGCCATTGAGCGTGCAGATCCATCCGGACGACGCCTACACGGGGCTTCGGCCGGGCGAATGCGGCAAGCCCGAGAGCTGGTACGTGGTGGAAAGGGAGGAGGGCGCGGGCCTGTACCTGGGCTTTCAGTCCGGCACGACCGAGGACGACGTCCGCCGCGCCCTCGCGGGCGAGCGCCCGCTGGCTGAGCTCCTGCGCTTCGTGCCCGTGGAGCCCGGAGACTTCTTCGTGATCGATGCGGGCACGCCCCACGCCATCGGCGAAGGGCTCACCCTGGTCGAGCCGCAACACGTGATCCCGGGAATGCGCGGCGTCACCTACCGCTACTGGGACTGGGATCGCCGCTACGACGCGAGCGGTGCCCCGTCTGAACAGGGCACGCCGCGGCCGCTGCATGTGGACCACGCGCTCGCCGTCACGCGCTTTGCCGACGTCCAGGCCGACGACTTCGTCGATCGCATCCGCTTTCGCGCCGGCGCGGCCCACCTCGATACGGAGGCCGCCTGTCTCGCGCTCACCGGCGAGAAGGCCGCGAAAAGCGACTGGCTCGCGGTTCACCGCCTGACCGGCCGCGGCACCACAAGCCTGCCCAGAGCCCGGCGCCTGATGGCCATCACCGTCCTGGCCGGCGAGATCCGTGTGGGCGCTGTCTCCGTGCCCATGGGACGCTCGTGTGTGGTGCCGGCCTGCCTCGCGGGCGCGGCCGTCGAGCTTCGGGGCGCCCACGCGATCGTGAGCAGTGTCGCGTAGTCTTGGGTCGTCCACGCAGGGCTCTGCTTGACGCTCGTAGGCCGGCCGCCATGCTAGCGCCCCATGCTGTCTGAGACGCCCAGGGCCGAGCACCCCGACATCACCATCGTCATCCCGATCTACAACGAGGAGGCGATCCTCGAGGCGGCGGTCAAAGACCTGATCGATCGCCTGCACTCGCTCGACTTCAGCTACGAGATCATCCTCGCAGAGAACGGCTCGCGAGATGGCACCGTGGCCCTCGCCGAGGAGCTCGCCGAGCGCTTCGAGACGCTGCGCACCTTCAGCCTGGGCGAGCCCAACTACGGCAAGGCGCTCAAGCGCGGCATCCAGGAGGCGCGGGGCGAGATCGTGATCTGCGACGAGATCGATCTGTGCGACACCGACTTCTACCGTCGCGCGCTCGCGATCCTCAAGACGGGCGAGGTCGACCTGGTGGTGGGCTCGAAGGTGCTCGATGCCTCGAGCGATGAGCGCCCGGTGATGCGCCACTTCGCCACGTTGGTGATCAACGGGCTCTTGCGGGTGTCGCTCGGCTTCAAGGGCACCGACACCCACGGCCTCAAGGCGTTTCGCCGTGCGGCGCTCGTCGACGTCGTCGATCGCTGTATCGTCGACAAAGATCTGTTCGCGAGCGAGCTCGTGATTCGCGCCGAGCGCAGCGGGAGCGTGCGCATCCGCGAGATCCCGGTGCGGGTGCTCGAGAAGCGACCGCCCTCCATCCATCTGTTTCGGCGCGTTCCCAACGTGCTCAAGGGCATCGCGCGCCTCGTGGTGGCCATTCGCATCAAGGGCTGAGTCAGGAACGACGTGACGAACAAGCTCGCGGCTGTCTCCGTAGACCTCGATGAGATCGACTGCTACGCGGCGATCCACGGCCTCGATCAGGCGAGCCTCATCGACGAAGACGCGCGGCGCGCCATCTATCGACGTGCCCTACCGCGTCTCACAGGCCTGTTCGAGCGGCTGTCGATTCCCGTGACGTTCTTCGCCATCGGACGTGACCTCGTCCACGACGACAACCGGCGCGCCCTGGCTGCCCTGCACGCACAGGGCCACGAGATCGCAAACCACTCGCTCAACCACTTCTACGATCTGACGCGCCGTGAGCGCGAGGTGCAGCGCGCCGAGATCGCGGGTGGCGCCGACGCGATCGAAGCGGCCGTCGGTGTGCGTCCCAGAGGCTTTCGCGCACCGGGTTACACCGTGACGGATGCACTGCTCGAGGTGCTGGCCGAGGAGGGCGCACTGTACGACGCGAGCGTGTTTCCGTGCCCGCCGTACTACCTCGCCAAGGTCAGCGCCATCGCCGCCATCAAGCTGCGCGGACGCACGAGCCATAGCATCGTTGATCACCCGCGCGTGATGTTCGCACCCGCCGAGCCCTATCGCATCGGCAAGTCGTACACGCAGCGCGGAGAGGGGCTCGTCGAGATCCCGAATGGCGTCACCTCGAATCTCACGGGGCGGCTGCCCTTCATCGGCACCAGCGTGGCGCTCGCGGGTGAGCGGGGCGCGCGCGTGCTCGCAAGCCTCGCAAGTCGACGCAACTTCGTGAGCCTCGAGCTGCACGGCATCGACCTCGCAGACGCCGACGAAGACGGCCTGACCGCGCTCGCTCCGCACCAACCCGATCTCCGAAAGCGCGCAGCCGACAAGGAAGCCGCGCTCGTGGCTGCGATCGAAACGCTCGCGAGACGCGGCTTTCGCTTCGTCACGCTGGCCGACGCAGCACACCGTCTCTGAGCGCCAATCAACGTGAGATGTGACGTCGGATCACGCGCTCGATGGCCTGGGTGATGCGCGTGATGTCGCCGGATTCCGTGACGAACGGTGGCATGGTGTAAATCAGCCGCCCGAAGGGGCGCAGCCACACGCCCTCGTCCACGAAGGCGGGCTGTATCACGCGCATGTCGATAGGCGCATCGAGCTCGACCACGCCGATGGCGCCGAGCACGCGCACGTCGGCCACCCCCGACAGCCGACGACAGCCGGCGAGCTCTTGCTTGAGCTGGGCCTCGATGCGCTTCACCCGCGAGCGCCATGGGGACGAGAGCAGTAGACCCAAGCTTGCGAGGGCCACGCGACAGGCCAGCGGATTACCCATGAAGGTAGGCCCGTGCATGAAGAGACCGGGCTCGGCGCTAGCAATGCCCTGCGCGACGCGCTCGCTGCACAACGTCGCGGCGAGGCTCATCACGCCGCCCGTGAGCGCCTTGCCGACGCACATGATGTCCGGCGCGATGCGCGCGTGGTCGCAGCCGAAGAGCTCACCCGAGCGACCGAAGCCGGTCGCAATCTCGTCGAGGATCAACAGCACGTCGTGGTGGTCGCACAACGCGCGCACCCGGCGCAGGTACTCCGGGTGGTAAAAGCGCATGCCCCCTGCCCCCTGCACGATGGGCTCGAGGATCACGGCGGCCAGCTCGTGGGCGTGTTGCGCGATGGCCTGAGCAAAGGAAGAGAGGCTCTCTTCGTTCCATGGCGCGCCGTAAGCGGGGCCGGGCACATCGGCGAACAGGTGCTGGGGCAAGACACCGCGACACAGGCCGTGCATGCCGCCGACCGGATCGCACACGGCCATCGCCCCGAAGGTGTCGCCGTGATAGCCGCCGCGCACCGTCAAGAGGCGCTGACGCTCGGGGCGCCCCACGGCCTGCCAATATTGGAGGGCCATCTTGATCGCTACCTCGACCGACACCGAGCCCGAGTCGCACAGAAACACGCGCGAGAGGGGCTCGGGCGTGAGGGCCACGAGCTTCTCGCACAGGTCGACGGCCGGCGCGTGGGTGAGGCCGCCGAACATCACGTGCGGCATGCACTCGAGCTGCGAGCGTGCCGCCTGCACGAGTGCCGGTGCTCCGTAGCCGTGAATCGCGGCCCACCAGGACGACATGCCGTCGATCAGCACGCGGCCATCGCTCAGGTGAAGGCGCACCCCCTCGGCGCGCTCGACGCCGAACACGGGCACGCTGGGCTCGGGTGGCGCGTAGGGATGCCAGACGTAGCGCGCATCACGCGCATAGAGATCGTCACTCGGCGTGCCCATCGATCTTCACCTCGCGCCAGGCCGCTGTGTGTCGCGCCTGCACGGCTTGCCGGGCCAGGGCATCGGCGCGCTCGTTGAGCGGAATCCCTGCGTGGCCCTTCACGTACACGAGGCGCAGATGGTCGAAGTGACGCATGCGCGCCTTGAGCTTCTCGATCAGCTCCTGGTTGGCCTTGGCCTTCCAACCCTTCTGCAAGACGCCGATCGCGTACTGCGAGTCGGTGTGCACGACGACGGGATCGGAGGTGGGCTCGACACCCTCGATGGCGCGCAGGATCGCGGTCAGCTCGGCGATGTTGTTCGTGGCTTGCCCGAGGTACTCGCTCAGCTCCCGCCGCACCTTGCCCACGCGCAGCACGACTCCGAGACCGGCCGGGCCTGGATTTCCGCTGCACGCCCCGTCGGTGTACGCGACCACGGGCAGGTGGTCGGTGTCGGGGGGCACCGCGTCCTTCGCGCTCGCCTTCTGGGGCTTGGCGCCGCCGGCCCGCGCGGCCTTGCCGGCTTTGGCGTCGGCGACGGCCTCACCCGGCACACAATGCGCATCGGGAAGCACCTCACCGCCCACTGCCTGCAGATTGCGGGCCGCGGCGCGGTAGGCGCGACCGTCGCTCGGTTTGTAGCGAATCTCGACCCGACCGTCGTCTTCGACCCACGCGCCCGTGGCATCGCAGCGTGCGAGCACGCGGGTTCCTCTCAAGATGGCAAAACGCCAGGGCATGACGCGGGGCTCCTAGCGCAGGAGTGCCCCCGAGACCAGGGCAGAGGCCCGCCAGAGCTGCTAGCTTCGGGCTCGTGAAGCGCTCTTCCAAGGTCGTCATCGTCGTGGTCGTCGTGGTGCTCGCGGCCGCCGCCTTCTGGCTGTTCGCGCCGCGCAAGAGCCTGCCCGAGAACTTGATGTCCGCGGTGCCCGCAGATGCCTACGCCGTCGCGCGCGTTCGCGTCGATCGCGTGATGGCGTCGGACGCGTTCAAGCGGCTCGTGGTGGAGCGTGGTCAGGCCGAGGGCATGCAGCGCGTCGAGAAAACGTGCGGCTTCAACCCCCTTTCACGGCTTCGAGAGCTCGTGGTGTTTGCGCGTCCATCCCCGGAGGGTGGCCTGCCGCGGCTCGCCTTCGTGGCGCGGGGCGACCTGCAACACGAAGAGTTGATCCGGTGTGTGGAGAAGGTCACCGGCGCAAGCCGCGACAAGCTGCGCACCGAAGAGATCGAAGGCGTCATCACCGTCGCGAGCAGCAAGGGCAACTCGCGCGCCGCTTTCGTGGGTCGCGACGGCATCGTGGGCGGTGACTCCGAGACGGTGCGCGCGGTGATCCACGTCATCGTCGGCAAGGCGGAGCCGGTGCTCTCCGATCCCCTGCTGAGCGGCTTGTTCGCGGAAGTGGAGCAGGGACGCGACGTCGCAGGTGTGGCTCGCATTCCCGAAGAGGCCCGCCCCCAGCTTCGCGTGCTCGCCGCGCGCATGTTTGGCGGCGTGCTCGCCCCGTTCGCGGAGGTGCGCGCGCTCGCCGGCAATCTGCATCTGGCCGAGGCCAAGATCACGGCAGGCGGCACCATGCTCGCAAAGGACGCAGCCCAGGCCGAGGGGCTCGTGTCGATCGTGCGCGCGCAGCTCGAGCGCTTCCTGCGCATTCCTGGCGTTTCGCTCACCCCCGCAGGCGGCGTGCTCCGGAGCGTGAAGAGCGAGGCCCAGGGCGACAGAGCCACGTTTGCAGCCGAGGTCCGCGTGAGCACCGTGGAAGCGCTGCTCGAGCTTCTCCCTGCCATCGAGAAGCTGCAAAAGAGCCTCATGCCCGACGAAGCACAAGCGCCCGCAGCGTCCCCCACCACCAAAGCAGAGGACGCCGGCGTCGCGCAGCAGCCCAAACGCGAAGCCCCGACTCCCTGACGACCTCAGCCAGAGCTCGACAGGCGCGGAGGTGGGATCGATTTCGTCGTCCCCTGCCCCTGACGTGCCGCCATCTGCTCGACGAAGGCGGCTGCGCGCTGGGGATCGACACGCTCGAGCGCCAACACCCGACGCGCGCGCACGAACAGCTCGAGCGCCGAGCGCGGCTTGCGAAAGCGTCCCCAGCCCACGCTCAGCAAATCAATGGCGACGCCCACGGCGAAGGTGAGCAGGCCGAGCAAGATCAGATCCGGATCGGAGCGCGCCACGCCATCGCTCACGCGACCCACGCCGAGCACCACGGCCACGCCGAGAGCCGTAGCGCCAAGCACGAGATGAAAGGTGGGCAGGATCAGCTCACGCGACACGCAGGTGACGTCGTCGAGCGCGAAGGAGCTGTCTCCCTCGCGGATGCGACGACCGAAGAGCCAGGTCTCTGAGTTGACGTGCAACGCGCGACCGACGATGCGTAGCCGCGCCACACGCTCGTAGCCGACGCTGCGCCGCAACCAGCCAAGCAATACTAAGACGAGCGCTACGCCGGTGACGTACTGCACGATGCGAAGCAGCGAAAAGCGCGGCGCCCTTCCCTCGGTCCCGTCGAGCTCGAACCCATCGGTGGATACCGCGGGTGCCTCGCCGAGGGCCATGCGCGCTGCGGCCGCCACCGCAGCATCGGGCGACAGCTCCGCCGCGCGCGACAACGCCACGCGCGCCTGCTCCTCGCTGAAGGTCTCGAGAACCTGGATGCGCAGCATCGCGCGGGCCCTGAGCGCAGGCAGCGAGGGCCCCTCTGCGTTCGCGAGCAGCGCCGTCTCGAGCACCTCGATCAACAAGGCGCGATGGGGCTCGGACAGCAGCTCGCCGACGAAGCGATAGGGGGCATAGGGAGTCGTGAGCTCGAGCCAGTCGGCATGGCGCGCGAAGCGCTCGACGATCTCGCGGCGATCGACGGCGGTACCGTGGCTCAGGGCGCGCTCGAGACCGAGCACGAAGAACGCCCCGACGATGGCCCACTCGGCCGGGCGCTCTGGACCGCGTTCGAGCAGCGTCAGCACGTTGCCGACCGAGGTCTCGGCGTCCTTCGAGGACACACCGTGGGCCTGGGCCCGCAGCCGCAACGCACGCCGCTGGACGTTGAGCCGACGGTCTTCAGCGCAGCGCGAGAGCACGTCGAAGCACAGAGACCCGATGGCGTTGGCGCGCGGATGCGATCCGACCTCGGCCGCCGCGCTACGTCTCGCTTCGCTAGGCATCATGCTCGGGATCGGCAAGGCGGCTCGCACCTTATCACACGTCGCAGGCGACGACGCACCAACTCGCCCACGCCTTACGACACTGCGCGGGTGGGCCTGGTGATTCCTGTGCCCATTCGCACCTTCGCCGGGTGATACTGCAGCAGACGCGTTCCCGGGGGAGGTCGACGCGACCCGATGAAACGACTCGATTTCTACGTCCAGCACATGCTGCGCCAGAGTGCCTCGGCGATCGTCATGCACTCCGGCGACCCGGTGGAATTTCATTTCTCGAGCGGCAAGACGCGCAAGAGTAACCAGCCCATCAGCCACAAGCAGGTGATGCAGCTCGTGCGCGAAGCGGCACCGCCGGAGACGAACGACGTGCTGCGCAAGCAGGGGCGCGCCACGTTCACGACCGACACCGAAGACGGAAGCAGCGTGCACGTGCGCGTGGATTCCCTCGGCCCCGAGCGCTGGCGGGTGTTGATCGGCACCTCCGAAGCCGCCGTCGAGCAGGCCGCGCCGCCCGAGCACGCAGAGCAGCCCGAGGCGGACGAGTGGGATGCGTTTCCGCAGGAGCCGGCCGCCGGTGGGGGCTTTGGCCTGCGCAGCGTGGAGCCACCGCCAGCCATGGGCGAGTTCGAGTCCACGTTTGCGGATCAGCAGGGCCGGCCCAAGGGTCGCCCTGCGCCGCCCCAACCGCAGCCCCCGCGCGGCGCCGCACGGCCCGAGCCTGCAGCGCGCCCCGAGCCACCGGCGAAGGGTCGCCCGCCGCCGCCCACCCATGCGGGTGCCTCGCTGCGTCCCGCCCCACCCCCGCCTACGCCGCACGCCGCACCCGCGCGTCCGGCCCGCGCCGCCAATCCCGCCGCCGAAGCGCGCCTGCAGTAGCTGTTGCGCATCATGTTGCAGCTTCGCGCGAGCGATCTGCACGTGTCGAGCGGCGCCGAGCCCATGATTCGCGTCGACGGTGAGATGCGCATCATGGAGGGCTCATCCGGCGTGATGAAGCCCGACGAGGTCATGGACATGATGATGGCGGCCGCCCCCGAGGACGTGCGCAACGTCTTCGAGGACACGAACGACGCCGACTTCGCCTACGAGATCGAAAACTACGGTCGATTTCGCCTCAACTACTTCATGGACCGCCGCGGGCCAGCGCTCGTCGCGCGCCAGATTCCGCTCGACGTGGTGTCACCAGAGCATCTCGGTCTGCCGCAATCGGTCGTCGATCTGTGCTGGCTGTCGAAGGGCCTCGTGCTCGTGACGGGTCC